>NZ_LVCT01000720.1:0-15991 GCF_001647205.1 Rhodococcus sp. EPR-134 | reverse complement strand
CGAGATCGAACCGTTCGCGCCGCTGTGGGTGCTCCTGGTGACCATTCCGATCGCCGCGATTCTGGGTGACCAAGTCGGGTTCTACATCGGCGCCAAGGGCGGAACTGCCCTGTTCAAGACGGACGACGCGCGGTTCTTCAAGAAGAAGTACATCGACGAGTCACACGCCTTCTTCGAAAAGCACGGCCCGATCACCATTATCCTGGCTCGGTTCGTGCCGATCGTGCGTACTTTTGCTCCGGTTGTCGCCGGCGCTTCGAAGATGAAGTACTCACTGTTCCTGACGTACAACATCGTCGGCGGCATCCTGTGGGGTGCCGGCGTGACTTTGCTCGGCTACCTCCTGGGGCAGATCGAATTCATCCGCGACAATGTCGACTACATCTTCATCTTGATCGTCCTGGTGTCGGTTCTGCCGATCGTCTTCGAAATCGGGAAGCGAATTCTGGCGTCGAGACGTGGTGAAACGGCGAATACTTCCACTACGGACAATTCGACGGTGACAGTCCCCGAAGACCCCACCCCCTGATTGCAGAACGAGGCGAAGAACTGACGACGATGACGCTCGCATCCGGCAGTTTCTCCCCACTCGAGACTGCCGGGCCTCTGTTGGTCTGGATCATCGTCGTCACGTTCGTCTTCATCGAGTGCGCGATCATCCTCGGGTTGTTTCTCCCCGGTGATTCGCTTCTGATCACAGCCGGAATCGTTCTTGCCGGCCACGAATCCGGCGCGGGCCACGTGTGGGCGTTGTCTGTCGGTGCGATGATCGCGGCCATTGCCGGCAACCAGGTCGGGTACGTCATCGGCCACCGGACCGGCAATCACATCAAAGCCCGTAAGGGCGGCAAGTACTTCACCGAGAAGAACCTGCACCGCGTGAACATCCTGTTGGAAAAACACGGGTTCTGGGCGGTCCTGATTGCTCGCTGGGTTCCGTGGGTGCGCACCCTGTGCCCGATGGTCGCGGGCGCAGCCAAGATGAACCACACGCGCTACACCATCGCGAGCACCATCGGCGCGATCATCTGGGCGCCCGTGCTCCTGCTACTCGGTTTCTACGGTGGCTCGTTCCTCGATCGCGTGCCGTGGTTGCTGCCCGCCGTGCTGATCGTGATGATGGTCAGCTTGGTCATCGGTACTGCGCTGGGAATCTGGCAGTACCGCAAGGAGATGGCCCGACCGGCCGAAGACGTCGAGGTCGAAGAAGTCCTCGACTAGAAGCTGACTGCTCAGTGCAGGTGGCCCTGGTCCCACGCCGGCAGCGGGTCCTCGTAGCGAGTCCATGCCCGCGGCCCTTCGCGTAGTTCGTCATCGGTCAGCAGAGCCGGATCGAGGATTCGTGACGGCGCCGCCGGGTCCAGTTTCACTCCGATGAACACGATCTCCTGCCCTGGCACCTCCGCCGCCGACGCCCACAGTTGAGCCGGTTCGATGACGAGGTTGGGGCCTGCCTGCGACCAGATCGCGGCGAACTCGGGCCGACTGGCGATCCAGCAGAATCCCTTGCTCCGCAGGAGTCCGGCGAACTGACCGAGCGCGGCCTCGAGTCGCGCCGGATGAAAGGGTCGCGAGGCGCGGTATGTGACGCTGCGTATTCCGTATTCCTCGGTTTCCGGGGTGTGCCCACCGGCCAGTTCCTCGTCCCAACCGGGTACCTGCGCAGCAAGTTCCGGGTTGTAGAGACCGGTTTCGAGGACTCGGTCGAGGGTGACTTTGCCGTGATCTGTTCGAATCAGTTGAGCGGTGGGGTTGAGCCTACGAAGCGTCGCCTCGACGGTTCCTGCCGCCCGCGGGCTCACCAGGTCGGTTTTGTTCAGCAAGATGACGTCGGCGAACTCCACCTGATCGACCAGGAGATCGGAGATGCTGCGTCCGTCCCCCTCCCCGGCTTCGAGGTTGCGCTCGTCCAGTCGTTCGCCTTTTGCCAGTTCGCCGAGGAAGGTCGACGCGTCCACCACGGTCACCATGGTGTCGAGCTTCGCGAGCGAGCCGAGGCTGAAACCGTCCTCGAATTCCCAGTCGAAGGTGGCCGCCACCGGCATCGGTTCGGAGATGCCGGTGGACTCGATCACCAACTGATCGAACCGTCCTTCTCGCGCGAGAGCGCCGACGGCGTCGATCAGATCCTCACGCAGCGTGCAGCAGATGCATCCGTTGGTCAGCTCGACCAACTTCTCTTCCGTGCGGTCGAGATGACCCTGGCCCGCGACGAGGGCCGCGTCGATGTTGATCTCGCTCATGTCGTTGACGATGACGGCGACCCTCCGGCCATCGCGATTGGCGAGAATGTGGTTGAGGAGTGTGGTCTTGCCTGCGCCCAGAAATCCGGACAGCACGGTTACCGGTAGCTGCTTCATTCCTTAATGGTAACCATTGTCATTATCGACAACAGTGGGCGGGTCTACTGCACTGCAGAGGCACTACCCGAGAACTGGCTCTCGGGCCTCGGCAAACCGAAATGATCACGAAGGGTCGTACCCGTGTATTCAGTCCGGAAAAGACCGCGATCCTGCAGGATCGGGACCACACGCTCGGTGAAGATCTCGAGCCCACCCGGGTAGTACGGCGGCATGACGTTGAAGCCGTCAGCAGCACCGCTGGTGAACCATTCCTCGATCGTGTCAGCCACCTGCTCGGCGGTTCCGGCAAACACCCGGTGTCCGCGCGCACCCGCCAAACGATGAAGCAGTCCCCGAACCGTCGGACGCTCACGCTCGACGATGCCGGCGATCACCTGCAATCTACTTTGCTTGTTGTCGGTGACATCACCTGCCGCCGCGAACAATTCGACGGGAACCGGTGCATCCAGTTCCAGATTCCGAACATCGGTCCCGGTGAGTGCACCGAGTTGCGCGAGCCCGTACTCCGGCGAAGTCAACTCGTTGAATTCTCGCTCGAGCGCCTTGGCTTGTTCCTCGGTGTCACCGATGAACGGGCTGATTCCCGGCAGAATCTTGACATGATCGGGGTTGCGCCCGAACTGCGCAGCCCTCGACTTGATGTCGGTGTAGAACGCCTGCGCATCGGAAAGTCTCTGGTGCGCTGTGAAAATCGCCTCCGCATACTGACCGGCAAACGCGCGACCGTCGTTGGACGCACCGGCCTGCACCAGCACAGGGTATCCCTGCGGAGTTCGCGGTGCGTTGAACGGTCCCCGCACCCGCAGATGCCGCCCGACGTAGTTGATCTCGTGAATCTTGTTTCTGTCCGCGTAGATTCCGTTCTCCCGGTCCAGACTGATCGCGTCGTCCTCCCAGCTGTCCCACAACCGCACCACCGCGTCGACGAATTCCCGTGCGCGCGAATACCGGTCGCCGTGGTCCGGATGCTTGGCCAGCCCGAAGTTCGCGGCAGCCAGATCCGTACCCGTGGTGACGATGTTCCACCCAGCACGTCCGTTCGAGATGTGGTCGAGCGAGGCGAACAGCCGAGCCAGGTTGTACGGCTCGTAGTACGTGGTCGACGCCGTCGCGATCAATCCGATCCGCTCGGTTGCCACTGCAATGGCCGTCAACAAGGTGATCGGCTCCAACGTTCCTGCGGGACCGTGCTCGACGTCGCTGCGCAACGCGGGACCGTCGGCGAAGAAGATTCCGTCGAACTTCGCCGCCTCAGCAGTGCGAGCGATCTCCTGGAAATACGTGACGTCGAACAGACGTTCCGGTGTTGTCCACGGATGACGCCACGCCGCTTCGTGATGACCGGCGGGGTGGATGAACGCGTTGAGGCTCAGTTGGCGCGGAGAATCAGACATGCCTGAATGCTGGCAACTGCCGCCGCAGTCCGACAGGGTTAGGGTTCGCGTGATTCCAACTCGGGGTTGGCAGCTCGGTATCGTCACATGGGTGAGCCGCGTAGTCGTAGCCGAGTTCGTACCGTCCGGATCGACAGCATCGGTTCTTCACCAGTGGTGTGAGGTCTTCGCCGAAGGCCAGCGTCACCTGTCCGGAACTGCGCCGACAGCGACGGCGCTGATGGAAATGATCGAGGCCGAGGACAATTCGGCCGATGTATGGCGTTGGATCGCACGCGACGGTGGAACGGACGAAGTCCTCGGCATCGCCCAGGCGCGACGCAACTCGGCGGAACCTGATCTCGCAGAGTTTCGGATGTACGTGACACCCCACGCGCAGCGACGAGGGGTAGGACGAGCGCTTGCCGAACTCGCCGAAGTCGACATCGCCGGGTTCGGCGTGCGAAGAATCAGAGTGACGGCGCTCGTCGGAAGCGCAGCCGAGCATTTCCTGGGATCGTTCGACGGCCACCGTGTGTTGCTTCGGTTGGCCAACCAGGTTCAGCACCTCAGCCCTCCCACCGCACACAGCACCCGCCCCGGCTATCGAATCGTCAGTTGGCGCAACCGAACCCCGGACGAGCTGATCCACTCCTTCTCGGAGGCTTTGAACCGACTCCTCGACGCGCCGGGCGCCGAACTGCAGATGCCCGAACGTAATTGGGGAGCTGACGAGGTCAGATCGTGGGAACAGAAGATGACGGGTGGCTCTCAAGTGCTCCTGGTGTGCTGCGCGGTCGACGACAGCGTCGGCGAAGTAGCCGCAGCGACAGTGGTGACGGTGGACGAACATGACAGCACCCACGCATCGCAGCACGACACCGTGGTACTTCCCCAGCACCGCGGACACGGTCTCGCTCGGTGGGTCAAGGAGCAACAAGCGTCTGTGTTGGCAGCTGAATTTCCCTCGCTGCAAAAGATTTACACAACGGTGAACGCGGAGAATCACCCGATGCTGACCGTCAATCGGAGCCTGGGATACCAGACCGTCGCGGAGCGGATCCTGGTGGAAATCAGGAGAGCCGAGAGTGCGCCGCACAAGCCTCGGTGACGATCTTCCTCCACAGGAGCGGGTGAGACTGCCAGAAGTTGTGCGCGACACCGTCGACGACCTCGAAACTGCCGTTAGGCACGAGCTCGGCCAGTTGCTGTAACGGCCACGACGGGCGAATGTCGTCGGCCGCCGCGAGAAATGTCATGGGCACTGGTGAGTCGGCCAACTGCCGAAACAGCTGTGGTTCATGGATCCATTCGATGAACGATTCTTGAAGCGATTGCCAGACAACAGGTTCCCAAGGTATCTGCGGGTCCGGCTCGATTCCCGCTTCGTACTGCTTCGACCATGTCCGGTCCTTGTGGAGGCCGTGCCCCGCGATGCCGACGACGCCGGACACCGATTCCGGACAGTCGAGTGCGTACCGCACCGCCAAGTCGGATCCCCACGAGTGCCCCAGCACGACCCAGCTGTCGATCTCGAACGTGCGTCGGACGAGTTCGAGGTCCGCAACGGCCTGCGCCATCGTATGAGCGCCGCCACCGGACCGGCCGACTCCGCGTGGCTCAGGGCACCACGCGCGCATTCCTTCCGGAACCAGCTCGTCGTGAGCAAGATAGTGAACGCATCCCGGGCCGCCGGAGAGAACCAGAACGTCCGCCCCTGCCCCACCGACATCGACGTGAAGACGTACGCCGTCCGTGTCGACCACGTGCCGGGATTCCATGAGGAAAAAGCCTAACGCTTACGCGGGTGTCCAGCCGCCGAGACGACAAATGCCGCCTCCATGAGCATCCACCCACCTACCTGCACCGAGAGGTCTCGCTCGGGCACGCTCGACGAGCGCACGGTTCCGGCGGCGAAGGTGGCGATGTCGCCGGACAGACTCGGCAACTGAGCATCCTTGGTCCAGTCGTGCCCGAACAGCGGCAGACCTTCGATCTGCAGTCTGTTGTTCCAGGCCGCTTCCGCGGAGGACAGAACGATCTGCGCTGCGAGTTCGCGCGCTCGCAGGTCCTCGTGAGTCTCCCAGGACAGGTTCACCACCACGAACGCGAGGTAGCGAGCCAGGATTGCGTTGAACAGTCCGCCGTCGCCTCCGCCACCGCCCGTGATGACTCCGTACTCGGTCATGCCGTCGTACACCGCGTCGACGAGTTTGTGGACTCGCTCGCGGTGGCGCGGTTCGCCCAATCGCGTCGACAACTCGGTTTCCAACCCCAGCGTGACGCCTTGACAGTACGAGTAGATCGCGCGCTCGAGGGTGCCGTCGCGGCGGATACCGTCGAAGATCAGTCCGGAGTCCGGATCCCGCAGCGTCTCGTCGATCCAGTCGGCCGTTGCCTGCGCACGCCAGAGTTTTCCGGTGCGCGCCAGCATGATTCCGGCGGGTCCGTTTGCCGGCGTGTTGTAGAAATCGGAGCCTTTGCACCACGGAATACCGCCGCCGTCGGCCGGGGACCACGAATCGAAGAGTTGCGATTCGAGCGCCTGAACCGCGGTTCGGTGATCGACCGAGAACATGCGTTGCGCACGTTCGAGCGAGAGGCCCAGCCACGCCATGTCGTCGTAGTAGTTGTTGGTCCACGCCGAGACGTTGCGGACCCGCACACTGCGGGCAACCTTCGCGACCCGGCGACGACGCTTGGGGGTCGGGTCACGTTCGAGTGCGTCGATCGCAGTATCGAGCAGGTGCGCTTGCCACCAGTAGTGCCACGGCTTGAACATCCGCTCGCGTCGAACAGCAGGCCAGGCAACCACGCCGAGTGCTGTCCGGGGCATTCCCCACAGGCGCCGAAGGTGACGACTGACTATCGCGCCCTCAGCCGCATCGGCCCGCTCTGCCCACACTTCCTGCATAACTACCTATCCTGTCTGGTCGAGGCGCTACACGCTAGCCGGAATTCGCGAGCGAGATCAGCGGGAATCGGCGAGATCGGCATGCTCACGTACCCACGCGTGCATCGCGATGCCGGCCGCGACACCGGCGTTGATGCTGCGAGTCGAACCGAATTGTGCGATCGAGACCGTCATGGACGCAACCTCTTTCGCATGATCGGTCACTCCGGGGCCTTCTTGACCGAACAGCAGGATGCACTCCCGCGGCAGGCTTGCCGTTTCCAGCGGCACCGACCCCGGGGTGTTGTCGACGGCCACGATCGTGAGTGAATTCTCACGGGCGTACTCGACGAGTTCGCCGATGTCTGCATGGTGAACGATGTGTTGGTATCGATCGGTCACCATGGCGCCCCGCCGATTCCAGCGCCGACGCCCCACGATGTGGACCGCGGCCGCGGCAAACGCGTTGGCCGTGCGGACCACCGTGCCGATGTTGGCGTCGTGCGCGAAGTTCTCGATGGCGACATGCATCGTGTGACGGCGCGAGTCGATATCCGCGACTATCGCTTCCCGCGTCCAGTACCGATACTCGTCCAAGACGTTTCGACGATCACCCTCGGCCAGAAGTACCGGGTCGTAGCGCTCGTCGGTCGGCGGTTCCGTGTCGTGCTCCTCGGCCCAGGGTCCGACGCCGTTGGGATTCTCGCCCCACTCGGTGGGTCCCGGTTCACCGGCTCCGCCGGACACGTCGTCGGCTGCGACTTCGGTCATCAGAACACCTCGTTGGAATCTGCAGCCACGGTGAAGCCGTGCGTGGTCTGATCGTTGACACACGAGACGTCTGTCGCGGTGGTCGTACAGGTGAAACCCAGTTTGCTCAGCGGTTGACCGGCCGCCAACACCGGATCGGCGTCGGGGCCGCCAGAGGTGTACACCTCTCCGCCCGAACACATGAAAGCACCCTCACCCTCGTCGGTGACGCGAATACCGTTGCCCCAGTTGACCATGCAGCTCTCCGGCCGCGGCGGAACGGGAGTGGTCGTTCCCTCGCACCCGGCTTCGATTCTGGTGGGCAACTTGATGATGCCGCACTGGAAGTTTCCGTCTGGAGTGGTGAAGTAGTACGACTCGTTGCGCTCGAACTGCACGTCCGTGAGTGGCAGCGTCGTGGTCGGTGGTGCGGTGGTCGTGGGGACGACGGGCGCGACGGTGGTGGTTGTCGTCGGCACTGCGGTAGTGGTGGACGAACTGGGCTGCGCCGCTACGGTCGGCGCTGAATCCGCCTCCCCGCTGCACCCTGCGAGCACGAGCGCCGACCCGACGCCCAACAAGACGAACCCCACCCGAACACGAACCACCCGACTACCTCCACACACGTCATCTTGGCCCAGCAACAGCCGACAGTGCACTCTATCGTGTGGTCGACTAAGTGCTGGTGACGCGCTTGTTCATCAGCCGTGAGAGCCACGCGGGCGAGAACCGCGACGCGCTGAGGAAGAGCTTCGCCTGAGTTCCGACCGGGTAGTGAACCTTGTGCATCCGTCCGGCGCCGCGTGTGGCCGCCCACAGTTCCTGCGCGACGTCGGTTGCAGTCAGCTTGATACCCAACGATCTGGTGGCTCCGGTGTCCATTCCAGTGACCATCGCGGTCTGGACGAACAACGGCCAGAGCGCGAGAACACGGATGTCGTGCTGTGCCCATTCCAGATCGAGCGCCTCGGTCAGGCCGCGGATCGCGAACTTGGTTGCACCGTACGTCGCCAGTTCGGGCTGGCCGTAGATCGCCGAAGCGGAGCACAGATTGACCACCTGAGCGCCGACGGTATCGCGGAGGTACGGGAAAGCCGTGTGCGTGCCGTTGAGGGTGCCGGTGATGTTGATGTCGACCATTCGGCGATGCGCCGCAAGAGAAATATCCTCGAACCGTCCCGACGAGAGCACGCCCGCATTGTTGATCAGGATGTCCAGACGCCCGGACTCCCCGGCAAAATCGGCCAGACACTGCGCCCATCCGGCCGGATCGGTGACGTCCAGGACACCCGTCACGACACTCCCACCGAAACCGTCGATCTCGGCCTTCAAGGAGGCAAGGCCGGCGTCGTCGATGTCGAACGCGCCGACGCGGTATCCGTTGCGCGCGAACAACAGCGACGTCTCCCGCCCGATTCCAGCCGCAGCACCGGTGATGAAGACGTTCGGTTCGCTCATCCGGTCAGGCTATCCTGGATGTGGAGGAAATCTGATGAATCACCGTCGCGTCGTACACACCGTGTGTTTCATCGCGGTGGGGTATCTGATCGTGCTCGCCGTGTGGCTCGGATGGCTGGTCGAGCACACTCCGCCTGGCACGCTGCCCTATCAGATCGGCGGGCTGCTCGCCGCTTTCGGCTCGGTTCTCGGATTCGGAATGGCATGGGCCAACCGCCCGACCCGCGCCGAGCGCAAACTCGAAAAGCACGGCCTCGAAGGGTGGGCACGAATCGACACCGTCACACCCCTGCGCCGAACCGTCGACGGCGAATTGGCCAAGCTCGCACTCCACCTCACGGTTCCAGGTTCCGATTCGTACTCGGGCCGGATCGAGTACGAGATCCGACCCGAGTACAAAGACAAGATCACTCCCGGATCCACGGTCACCGTCATGGTGGACCCGAAGAACCGAGACCGAATCATGCTGTGCCCGTGAAAGACTAGACGCTCGTCTTGCGCCCCAGCGCCAACATGCCCTCCACCAGCATCAGCTGCGCTCCCGCGTACGACGCCAGGATCACACCCTCGGCAGCAGCGCGGCCGGCGGTCCCGCGGATGAACAGACGACGCACCACGATCAATCCGTCGGATGCGGTGAAGAGCACTCCGCCCAATCCGAGCCAGGAGCGTCGATCCTTGTTCGGGACGACCACGTCGAGCACGGCCTTGGACTGCGGTGCCAGAGCGGGGTCCGCCGACAACGTCGAGGTGGTTCCCAACATCAATCCGTATCCGGTGAGCGGCGTCGACACGCTCGGGGCCTTGGCACGGAGCAGTCCGGACGCCGTCGACCAACCGCTGATGCGGGGCCGCAGGGCAGCGCGGGTCGGCCGAGCGCCGCGCCGCAGCAGGAGCGCCGAGTAACTGGCCTGCATCACCGCGAACGAGGACGCGCCCTTGATCAGACGAGCATCGTTGTCCGGGTCGATCATGAACACGTCGCCGACAGTTGCAGCGGCGAGACCGGCCAGAAGCAGTGCGGTATCGGCAGTTTCCGTCTCCGAGCGCTTGCGCAGCACTCGGGCGGCCAGAGCGGGTGCGATCAACGGCTTCGCGATCTGCTGAACCCGCTCGTTACCGACTACTGCCCCGACCACTGTCGCTGCCGTCGCCGCCGCAAAAACTGCGTGCTCGATGCCCCACTTGCCCGCCATCACAATCCTCCTGTTGGTTACACGTCCAACAGCGACCGTACTGTGTCACTCAGGCGGCATCGCCGGATTTGACGTCCGCGCCGTAGACATCGACGTATTCCTGCCCCGACTGGTCACAGAGCACTGCCATCAATTCGTCCGTCGCCGCACGCACGACGGCCTGGTAGCCACGAAGTTCGCGGTACCGAGAGAAGTCGATCGGCTCCCCTACCGTGATCCGGACCTTGCTGAAGCGCCACATCCGCGTACCCGGCGGGTTGACTGCGTCGCCGCCGTGTACGACGACGGGAATGACCGGCGCCCCGGTTTCCAAGGCGACTCGAATCGCTCCGGTCTTTCCCTTGTACAGGCAACCGTCGGGTGATCGTGTTCCCTCGGGGTAGATCCCCCAGACACCACCCTTGTCGAGAATCCCGATGGCCGTGTCCAACGCCGCACGGGAGGCGTCGGCGCCGCTACGGTCGATCGGCACCTGACCGGCCCCACCGAAGAACCAGCGCTGCATCGCGCCCTTCACACCGGTCCCGGTGAAATATTCACTCTTCGCGACGAAGGTGATGCGTCGGCGCACCATGAGAACCAGGAAGAACGAGTCGACGACTGCCCGATGGTTGCCGGCGAGAATCACCGGCCCTTTCTTGGGGATGTGGTGCTGACCCTCGATCGTCGGCCGCCCGAACAGCCAGAGGACCGGGCCGATCAGGACGTATTTGAACAGCCAATAGAGCACAGGGCATCACCTTTTCCGTCTAGTAGACAGTGTCTACGACGAGAATAGTAGACACTGTCTTCCATGACTGTCAGCAGCCTTCGCGAAACACTCGTCGCCACCGGCGTCGAGATTCTCGATGCCGACGGCGCCACAGAACTGACGCTACGGGAGATAGCGCGTCGGGCGGGCGTGTCGCACGGCGCCCCGCGGAGATACTTTCCGACCCACAACAGCCTGCTAGCCGCAATTGCCTCATACGGCCTGCGCGATCTCGCCGACAGACTCGATCCCGTCCTCGCCGGCAAACAACCCGCTCGTAGCCGATTGATCTCGGCAGCAATCGAATACGTGTCATTCGCCCAGGAGCGACCGGCGATGTTCGAGTTGATGTTTCGCCACGACCTCCTCGAGGGCGCAGGCAGCAACCTCCGAGAGTCTTCACTCCCGCTCTTCGCCGCCCTGCAATCCCTGACCGAAGAGGCCGACGCCTCCGATCCCACCACATCTGCGTTGAACATCTGGACCGGAACCCACGGCATCGCAGTGCTGGCGGCAAATCGAAGCCTCGCACTCGTCGCACCCGACCTCGATGTGCCGTCGCTGGTAGCCACCGCCGTGACGGACCACCTTCCACGGACTCGTTGATTTACATAGTTAACCTATGCAATAATATTCTTCGTGACAGACGAAGAACAGCAACTGCACGAACTACTCGTCGACCTCGTGAGCAATACGCACCGCTTCGCGAAGTTGGCAGGCTCCTTCGCGTCCGATCAGTACCCACGCGCCTGGCTGCGCGCACTCTCGCTACTCGAGGAATACGGCGAAATGCGGATCAGCGACTTCGCTCGACTCGACAGAAGCTCGCAGCCCTCTGCCACTGCACTACTGCGCAAACTCGGCGAGAACGGTTACGTCGAACGCCGCGCCGACCCCGAGGACGCCCGGGCAGTTCGAGTGGCCATGACGGACAAGGGACGAAAGATCTTGAACGACGGCCGAAACGAGATCGCCGACGCTCTAGTCCCCCACTTCGTCGAACTCGGGCCCGAGCAGATCAAGAAACTGGCCGACGGATTGGCCGAATTGCGTTCCATCATCAAGACTTCCGATCCCAGCTGAAACACCCACCACTGAAAAAGGAGGTGGCCGTGAGCAACACGACCGCGACATCAACGCACCAGAACGAGGCTCCGCCGAGCCTCCTGAAACAACCGAAAGCGGTGTGGGCGGTAGCCTTTGCCAGCGTCATCGCCTTCATGGGCATCGGATTGGTCGATCCGATCCTCAAACCGATCGGCGAACAACTCGACGCCACACCGTCGCAGGTTTCGCTGCTGTTCACCAGCTACATGCTCGTCACCGGCGTGGCCATGCTCATCACCGGTGTGGTGTCCAGCCGCATCGGCGCCAAGAAAACACTTCTTGCAGGCCTTGCCATCATCATCGTGTTCGCTTCTCTGGCAGGCGCTTCCAGCACCATCGGCCAGATCGTCGGATTCCGTGCGGGCTGGGGACTCGGCAATGCACTGTTCATCGCAACGGCGCTCGCGGCAATCGTCGGCGCGGCCAGCGGCGGCGTGGCACGGGCGATCATCCTGTACGAGGCTGCACTGGGAATCGGTATCGCAGTCGGACCGCTGGTCGGCGGAGTTCTCGGTGACATCAGCTGGCGCGCACCGTTCTTCGGCGTCGCAGCCCTGATGGCGGTCGCCTTCATTCTCATCGTCGTGATGCTTCCGAGCGCACCCAAGCCCGAACACCACACATCCATCGCTGCGCCCTTCCAGGCGTTGCGGCACCGCGGGCTACTCACCGTTGCCATCACCGCGCTGCTCTACAACTACGGATTCTTCACGCTGCTCGCGTACACGCCGTTCCCCCTCGACATGGGGGCGTACCCGATCGGATTCATCTTCTTCGGTTGGGGCCTGATGCTGGCGATCTCGTCGGTTTTCCTCGCCCCTCGCCTGCAACGACGCTTCGGCACCCTGCCGATGATGATGCTGGCACTGACCCTGTTCGCACTCGACCTGGGCATGATGGCGCTGTTCACCGAGAACAAGATCGTATTGATCGTCGGTGTCGTCCTCGCCGGTTTGTTCCTCGGCGTGAACAACACACTCATCACCGAAACCGTCATGATCTCAGCTCCCGTGGAGCGGTCGACCGCCTCGGCTGCTTACAGCTTCGTTCGATTCGTCGGCGGCGCCGCTGCTCCGTGGGTAGCCGGCAAGCTCGGCGAATCCAACGTCCACATGCCGTTCTGGGTCGGCGCGGTGCTCACCCTCGCCGCCGTATTCGTCCTGTCGAGCGGACGTAAGGTTCTCGCTCACGTCGACGACCACGATCCCGCGCCGCACAGCGTCGACGAAGCACTCGCCGTCACCGTAGGCGACTGACCCCTGTGAGTGGTTGAGGAGCGCAGGGACTCCTTAACCACTCACGGGGCGTCAGCTCAGGTTCAGATCTTCCAGGCCCAGCAGCGAGCGGTACTCGACGCCCTCGGCACCGATCACCGCATCCGCACCCGTCGCGCGATCGACGACCGTAGCGACTCCGACCACGGTGGCCCCTGCCTCGCGCAGGGCCTTCACTGCTGTCAACGGCGAATTGCCCGTCGTGGTCGTGTCCTCGACAACCAGGACACGCTTGCCCACGATGTCCGGGCCCTCGATCTGGCGCTGCATCCCGTGGGCCTTCGCGGCCTTGCGGACGACAAACGCATCGATCGGTCGGCCGGGAGCGTGCATCACCGCCATAGCAACCGGATCGGCGCCCATCGTCAAACCGCCGACGGCGTCGAAATCCCAGTCCGCGACCAGTTCACGCAGCAGCGAGCCGATCAGCGGCGCTGCCTTGTGGTGAAGTGTCGCGCGGCGAAGGTCGACGTAGTAATCGGCTTCCTTGCCCGAGGACAACGTCACCTTTCCGTGTACAACAGCCAATTCGCGCACCAGCGCAGCCAAATCCTCACGATCGCTCATGAGTGCTCAGCCTACCGACCACTGCCTTGTGTTCGGCTTCTGCCTCTGGGCTACGTCCGGCTTCCGCCTCTGGGCTACGTCCGGCTTCCGCCTCTGGGCTACGTCCGCCCGCGGCCACGTCCGACGATGTTGGTCAGCCGGCGAACCAGCCCCTTGGGAACGAGACGCCCGGCCGTCGTGAGGACCTTGTACTGGAATCCCGGAATACTGATGACCTTGTCGTCACAGAGATCCTTCATCGACGCCGCAACCACCTGGTCGACGCTCAGCCACATCGGCTTGGGGATCGTGAACATCTCGATGCCCGCGCGCTCGTGGAACTCGGTGCGAATGAAGCCCGGGCACAGCGCCTGCACGCGCACTCCCGTCCCGGCCAACCCGCCGGACAGCCCTTCGGTGAACGAGATGACATAGGCCTTGCTTGCCGAATACGTCGAACCCCGCCCGGACAGCAGGCCCGCGACGCTCGCCACGTTGACAATCGTTCCGTGCGCCGACGCGATCATGCTGGGCAGCGCCGCACGGGTCAGCCGCATCACGGCGGTGACGTTGACGTCGAGTTGAGACTGAAGAAGCGCCGGATCGGCGGTCCAGAACTCGCCGGAGGTACCGAATCCGGCGTTGTTCACCAACACCTCGACGCCCTTCTCCAAACGAAGCGCGACCGTGTCGCGTCCGGCCTCCGATGCGAGATCGGCAACCAGAATCTCCGACTCGGTGCCGAACATCGTCTTCAACTCGGACGCGAGGTCGTGCAATCTGACCTCGTCACGTGCGACGAGAACCAGGTCGTATCCGAGGGAGGCGTATTTCTTGGCGAAACCGGCGCCGAGACCAGAGGTGGGTCCGGTCACCAGGGCAACGGGACGCACAGGGCGATCCGAGTTTGAAGTCGACATACCGGCCACGCTAGTGGTTATCGCGCCTGGACGGGAACCTTAAAGGTCAGTCGACCGGGCGAATTGTGCCCGAGCGCTGCGACGCCGGGCGCTGAGCCGGCTTGTCAGCCGCCTCGGGCTTGCGCAGCGGTTGATCCGGACGTGGCGCAGATTCCCGCGGTGCGGGCTCACGCGGTGCGGACTCACGCGGGGCAAATTCACGCGGCGGAGCGTCACGGGGCGGCTGCTCTTGACGCGAACGGGGCTGTTCTACCGGATCCGGAGTTGGGCGAGACTTCTCGGCGCCCGGCCGCGGGCGGCTCGGATCGTGATCGACCTCGAGTTCGTTGGGATCGGTGACGGGAGGCAGGACATGCAGAATGCCGGACAGGCGCGCAACCGACTCGATTGCCGCGTCCCAGTCCCGGCCGTTACTGGTCACCGGAAGCGAACCGAGCGTCCACTGCCCTTCGCTCCACAGCATGCTGATCGACGGCGGAACCGATTCGGTGAACGCCACCATGCGCTGATCACAGACACGACGTGCGATCTCGAGATCGGTCGCGAAGACGACTCGTGAACCGATCGCACCCAACAGGTTCAGGTCGCCGTCCTTGGGCGGAGCCGTCGACTTCAACCGAAGATCGATGTCGACGTCCGACCCGATCTCGCGGCGAACAGCCACGATGGTTGCGGTCTCCTCCAGGTCGAACAGCACGAACTGCTCTCCGCGACGGCGGCCGCGGACGACGTCGGTAGCAGTGAGGTAGTCCTGCTTGGCCATGACCGCGCGGTGCCATTCGCCTGCCAGCTGATCGTCAGTGGCCGTGTACGTGTAACCCTGCGCCTTGGCCCAGATCTGACGCACTCGCCCGGATTGATCTCGCCTCGTCCTGTCGACGTACAGAAGCGCACCCGCGCCTGCGAGTGCAATTGCTGCCAGTCCGAACCACATTCCAGTCATCACCCTCCAGGGTAGCGACTCGCGGCCTCAACCTCCCGCGACACCCTGGTGGACTCGCCCGATGTGTCGTGAACGACTCAGTTGCCGAACTTCGGCAGCGACGTACTCAGAATCGTGTTGGCGGTCATCGTGCCGTTCTCCACCGGCGTTCCGTCGACGACGATGTTGTCTCCCGGTTGCAGATCGGCGATGGTGGCGCGGTTGAGCGCGATGAGCGTGGTGTCCGCGGTGGTCAGAATCGTCACCTGCGAACCCCCGATCGAATCGATGACCAACGTGCCGCCGTCGTTCGACTTCACGGTGCCGACGGCTCCCCCGGCGTCACCGATGACTTCGCCGAGCCCGCCTGGAAGCTGGCTGAGCGGAGAATCCGTCGTCGGAGTCGGCGCCGTGGTGCTGGCCTTCGGCGGTGTCGTG
>NZ_LVCT01000719.1:0-1120 GCF_001647205.1 Rhodococcus sp. EPR-134 | reverse complement strand
GACCAGGATCCCGACCACACCGGCGGCCACCCACGTCGCGAGCTTGCGCTTCTTACCGCCGCCCGACGATCCATCGTCGATGAACGGCTGTTCCGGCGGAACTCCACCGCCACCACCGGCAACCGGATACTGCTGTGTATTTCCGTACTGCTGCGTGTTCCCGTACTGATCCGGGTTCCCGTACTGCTGAGCGGTGTACGGCGGATAGGCCTGCGTCGCACCAGGCGGCGGCGCCTGCGGATCGAACTGCGGGTTGTAGGCAGGGAACGCCTGAGTGGGATTCGGCTGCTGCCCCTGCTGCCCCAAGTACTCCGTGTTCTGATCCGGTCCGCCGTAGGGATACTGCTGTGCCCCCGGATACTGCTGTGCCCCCGGCTGCTGACCGAAATACTCCGTCGGCTGGTTCGGATTCTGGCCGGACACCGTCCCGTACTGCTCCGTCGGCTGGTCGGGCGTACGCCCCCACACCTCGGTCGCCTCGGGATCCTCACGGCGCGGCCCACCCGAGTTACGCGGATCGTTCTGATCGGTCATGCCTGGCTCACCTTCGGTTGGGACGAAAGCGCGTCGAAGTCGTTCGGAGAGGCGCGGGTGCAATCGTCCCCGGTTCGAGCATCCAGCCATCCAGGGTAGAACAAAATGCGAATGCCCCGCCGATCCAAGTGGCTCGACGGGGCATTCCGCTTACCGAATCAGGAGAGAACCAACTGATCCGCGTCCTCGCTGACACCGACGTGTACGGTGTCGCCGTCCTGGACCTTGCCGGCCAGGAGCAGCTTGGCGAGCTGGTCGCCGATCGACTGCTGAACGAGTCGACGCAATGGCCGAGCGCCGTACAGCGGGTCGTAGCCGCGCACTGCGAGCCACATCCGAGCCGCACCGTTCACCTCGAGGGTGAGACGACGCGCAGCCAGACGCTTCTGCAACTGCTCGAGCTGGATGTCCACGATGTGCTCCAACTGCTCCTCGGAGAGCGAGTCGAAGATGACCACGTCGTCGAGACGGTTGATGAACTCCGGCTTGAACGCGTGGCGTACCGCATCCATGACCTGCTCCCGCGTGCCACCGGATCCCAGGTTGGAGGTCAGGATCAAGATGGTGTTGCGGAAGTCCACCGTGC
>NZ_LVCT01000718.1:0-2382 GCF_001647205.1 Rhodococcus sp. EPR-134 | reverse complement strand
CCACCGAGTACGGGCGTCGTCGAACTGCTTCGGTGAGCTGGCCACCGGCTTCGTAGCCGACGTATCCCGGAGGAGCACCGACGAGTCGGGCCACCGAGTGCTTCTCACCGTATTCGCTCATGTCGATGCGGATCATCGCGCGCTCGTCGTCGAAGAGGAAGTCCGCCAAGGCTTTGGCGAGCTCCGTCTTGCCGACGCCGGTCGGGCCGAGGAACAGGAACGAACCGGTGGGCCGATTGGGGTCGGCGACACCTGCTCGGGCGCGGCGAACCGCATCCGAGACGGCGACGACGGCGTCGGTCTGGCCGACGACACGCTTGCCGAGTTCGGACTCCATGCGGAGCAGCTTCTCGGTTTCGCCTTCCATCATCCGGCCGGCGGGGATTCCGGTCCAGGCTGCGACCACGTCTGCGACGTCGTCGGGCCCGACCTCTTCCTTGAGCATCACGTCACCGTCGGAGGCAGCTCCGGAAGCGGCTGCTGCCTCTTCCAGTTCCTTCTCGAGCGCCGGGATACGGCCGTAGCGCAACTCGGCTGCCTTGCCCAGATCGCCGTCACGCTCAGCGCGTTCGGACTCTCCTCGCAGGGTTTCGAGCTGTTCCTTCAGCACGCGCACCGAGTCGATGGCCTGCTTTTCGTTCTGCCAGCGGGTGCTGAGCTGATTGAGCTTTTCGCGGTCGTCCGCGAGTTCCTGACGCAGCTTCTCGAGCCGCGCCTTGGACGCGTCGTCGGTTTCCTTCTCGAGTGCCACTTCTTCGATTTCGAGTCGGCGAACCGTGCGTTCCACCTCGTCGATCTCGACGGGACGCGAGTCGATCTCCATACGAAGTCGCGATGCGGCTTCGTCCACGAGGTCGATGGCCTTGTCCGGCAGGAACCGCGACGTGATGTAGCGGTCCGACAGCGCGGCAGCCGCCACCAACGCGGAGTCGGTGATGCGCACGCCGTGGTGCACCTCGTAGCGCTCCTTGAGGCCGCGCAGGATACCGATGGTGTCCTCGACCGAGGGCTCACCGACGAGCACCTGCTGGAAACGACGCTCGAGTGCTGCGTCCTTCTCGATGTACTTGCGGTACTCCTCGAGTGTGGTCGCACCGACCAGCCGCAGCTCACCACGGGCGAGCATCGGCTTGATCATGTTGCCTGCGTCCATCGCGGATTCACCGGTGGCTCCGGCGCCGACGATGGTGTGCAACTCGTCGATGAAGGTGATGACCTGTCCGGCACTGTTCTTGATGTCGTCGAGGACAGCTTTGAGGCGTTCTTCGAATTCACCGCGGAACTTGGCACCGGCGACCATGGACCCGAGATCCAGGGACACGACGGTCTTGCCTCGCAGCGATTCCGGGACGTCACCCGCGACGATGCGTTGGGCAAGGCCCTCCACGATCGCGGTCTTGCCGACGCCGGGCTCACCGATGAGTACCGGGTTGTTCTTGGTACGACGCGAGAGCACCTGCACGACACGGCGAATCTCGGTGTCGCGACCGATCACCGGGTCGAGCTTGCCGCTACGTGCAGCTTCGGTGAGGTCGGTGGAGTACTTTTCCAGCGCTTGGTAGGTGCCTTCGGGCTCCGGGCTGGTGACGCGAGCGCTACCGCGGACGGTGGTGAAGGCTTCACGCAATGCGTCCTGGGTGGCGCCGTGCCGTACGAGCAACTGTGCGACGTCGGAGTCGCCGCCGGCCAGTCCGTAGAGGACGTGCTCGGTGGAGACGTATTCGTCGTCCATCTGGGTGGCGAGGTGCTGAGCAGCAGTGAGTGCCGCGAGTGCCTCACGCCCGAGTTGCGGGGTGGAGCTTGCGCCGGTTGTCTTGGGCAGGCGATCGACGATTGCCTGTGCTTCACGGTGTACGACCGTGGGGTCGACGCCTACAGCTTTGAGTAGTGGGGCAGCGATGCCGTCGGTCTGGTCGAGCAATGCGACCAGCAGATGGGCAGGCCGGATATCGGGGTTACCCGCCGACGACGCCGACTGCAGTGCAGCCGTCATCGCAGCCTGGGTCTTGGTTGTTGGTGTGAACGAGTCCACTTGTCACCTTTCTGGCGAAGTCGAACGGGAAGAGCCGCGACCGGTTGGTATTGCGACTGTGTCAATATGCTCAACGCGGACAAACTTGAGTCTATTCCGCTCAAGTTTGTTTTCGCCAGGCCGAGTTGGTTTCGTAGGTCACATTTTCAGCCGTACTAGAATTGTGGCGAGAGTTGCAGCTGGTGCGAAAGGGGGATGGATTGGATCCGACAGTGATCGCCCGTCTGCAATCCAGCCTCGATTCTCTGACCGACGACGAAGAGAGCCGTGCGCACTTCTCGGCAGTGTTCTACACCGGCCTCTTTGCGGAACATCCTCTGTACCGCTCATTGTTCCCCGCCGGGATGGAA
>NZ_LVCT01000717.1:0-4617 GCF_001647205.1 Rhodococcus sp. EPR-134 | reverse complement strand
GACCACCGTCGCTACGGCGTCGAGCGTGAGCACTACGAGGCCGCCGGCGTCGCTCTGAAGCGCGCGGTTCGGTCGATGTACGGCACGAGCGCGCACAGCCGCTACAAGTGGACGCCGGAGCTGGACGAGGCCTGGTCTCAGTTCACCGACCTCGTCGTCGGCACGATGGCCGACGGCGCCGAATCCGATACGACCCCGGCGCTCTGGGGCGCAACCGTGGTCAGCCACGAACGAGTCCTCGACGATCTGGCGATTGTTCGCCTCGAAGCCGACCCACCCATTCCGTACGGGGCGGGGCAATACGTAGGTGTTCAGATTCCCCAGCGCCCGAAAATGTGGCGGTATTACTCACCGGCGATTCCGACCAACCCTTTCGGTCAGCTCGAGTTCCACATCCGCAAGGTGTCGGGAGGATGGGTCAGCCCCGCGATCGTCAGCGAAACCAACGTCGGTGACCGCTGGGTCATGTCCACTCCCCTCGGCGGCCTCGAGGTCGACTTCACCAGCGACCGTGACGTTCTCATGATCGGGTCCGGCACCGGTATCGCTCCACTGCGGGCACAGGTGATGGAAATGTCTCAACGCGCGCACAACCCGCGCGTGCACCTGTTCGTCGGCGGCCGCTATCCCTGCGATCTCTACGACCTCGAAACCCTCTGGCACATCTCGCTCAGCAACCCGTGGTTGACCGTCGTACCGGTTTCCGAAGAACCCGAAAACCCTTGGTGGCACAACGGACCGGTGCTCGAACCACCGTTCGGAATGCACAGCCGGCTGATCGGACCGATCGGAAAAGTGGTCGCGCAGTTCGGTTCGTGGGCCGACCGTCAGGTGCAGATCTCGGGGTCACCGTCGATGATCAAGACAACCGTCTACGCCTTGCGTGCCGGCGGAACTCCGCTCGACCAGATCCGGCACGACCCGCTCTACTGACTACAGGAGTACTTTCATGGCCCAGCGAACCTGGTCGAGCACAGTCGTCGAACATCACCGTCTCCGTGAGGATCTGGCGGTTGTTCGTCTTGTCGGCGACGTCGTCCCGTTCCGACCGGGCCAGTACGTCGACGTCAGCGTCCCGCAGAATTCGCGGTTGCTCCGTCGACTCTCCCCCGCACTGCCTCCCTCACACGACGGGAAGTTGGAGTTTCACGTCAAGACGGTTCCCGGTGGTTGGGTCAGCGGTTCGATAGTCAAGGACACCCAGCCTGGTGACGTCTGGCAGATCCTCGACCCGCGCGGCAACCTGTCCGTCGACGAGAACGGCCCCACCGTCATCATGGTCGCGGGCGGAACCGGTTTGGCCCCACTCCGGTCGATCATTCTCGATCTGGCTCAGACCCCGAACCCGCCGCAGGTGTACCTCTTCTTCGGTGGCCGAACGCTTCGTGATCTCTATGCTGCGGACATGCTGTGGCTGCTCGCCGACCAGTTTCCGTGGTTGCAGCCCATTCCTGTCGTCGAAGATCTCTCCGACGGCGGCCCGCCCGACGGATGGTTCGACCGGTTGAACGTCGACATCGGATTCGGCGACGATCATCTCATCGAAGGCACGCTCGCCGACGTCGTCGCGTCGTACGGTGCATTCACCGAACATCAGGTCCTGGTGTGCGGATCGGCGGCCATGGTTCGGTCGACGCGTGATCGATTGATCGAGGCCGGAACGCCGGCCGAGGTCATTCAGTTCGATCCGTACTGACGGTCAGTACGTCGGGTCGTTGCGAACGGTGTCGACGTCGATGCCCACTGCGCGAAGCCTGAATTTGGTGCTGTTGACCATGGATTCGCTGCCGACGACCTGAATGTCGTAGCCCGCCCAGTCCCCGAACGAGGTCACGACCTTACCGACCTTGCCGACGATGCGCCGCTTCATGCCGATCGGCGGCAGTGGCTCCGCTTCGGTGTGCCACCACGGATTCTCGTCTTCTTCGGAGACCGGGATGATCGTGAGCCACGGGTACTTCTCGGCCAGCTTCCACAGATGCGGAAGGTCGTAGAGATCGCACGGATGCTGTCCGGAGTAGAACAGTTGGACCTTGCGGGTGTTGCCGCGTCGGATCAGTTCGAGGATCTGAGCGCGAAGAGGCGCGACACCTGTTCCCGACGCGATCATCAAAAGGTCCTTGGAGTTCTCCGGAATCCCCAAGGCGCCGATGGGCGAACCGACCACCCAGGTGTCACCGACAGCGGTCTGGTTCACCATGACCGGGCTGACCCACCCGCCGGTGACCTGGCGGATGTGGAACTCGAGGATTCCGGTCCCGTCGTACGGCGTGGCCGGAGAGAGGTAGCGCCACATCCGTGGCCTCGCGGCGACCTGCACGCTGACGTACTGACCGGCGCGGTACTCCATCGTCTGGTCGAGTTGCAGCCGCACGACGGCGACGCCCTTGATGACCGGGCGGCATTCGATGACCGTGGCACTCCACGCGGGCGGACCGTCTTCCGCGTTGGCGGCATCCATCATCGCCGCCGAGATGATCGCGAGCGCGTTACGCCACGCGCTGTCGACCTCGTCGGTCCACATTTCGGCGCCACCGAAGGTCTCGAGTGCTTCGATCAAGGCATTGCCGACTGCCGTGTAGTGCTCGTCGGTGACGCCGTACTTACGGTGATCGCGGCCGAGCTGTGCGAGGTACTCGAGTATCGCGTCGGACTCGTCGAGGCGTTCGACGACGTGAGCGATAGCGCTGACAAGCCGGTCACGCTGCACATCCATCGCTGCCGGAAAGAACTCCCGGGTTTCGGGCGATCGAGCGAACAGGATCGAATAGAAGGTACGGGCGAGCCGTTCCGGACCATCTTCTACCGCAGCGACGGATTTGAAGCTCGACCGGACCAG
Source organism: Rhodococcus sp. EPR-134 (assembly GCF_001647205.1). Lineage (NCBI taxonomy): Bacteria > Bacillati > Actinomycetota > Actinomycetes > Mycobacteriales > Nocardiaceae > Rhodococcus > Rhodococcus sp. EPR-134. The sequence continues at coordinate 1,778 of NZ_LVCT01000717.1, read as the reverse complement.
AGAGATTGCTTGCGAATCCACGCTCATCCTCGTCCCGACTAGACGCGGCAAGACCCGCCGCGGAATTTCGTCTGCAGCTTATGTCACAAATGTCTGACTCGTAAATCATTCTGGACAAGTGTCACAATGCGACCCCATTTCGCGGTGTGACCGTCCCTTTCTTATTCTTGCGTGCAAGATAAACAAGAGCTTCGACACTCTCGATCGCCGAGCTAACGTTCAGCGAAATCTCAACCAGCCAAACAGGAGTCGTGCCGTGGATTTTGTTCGACAGGACGAATTGCCCACCGATAGCGGGCTTACGTCCCAGATCGCCTCCACTACCCCGACGCTGACCGAGCTTCAACGTCGGGAACTCGAGTGCGTCGAATTTTTCGACTCTCCGGAACTGGGACACCTCCCGACGTCTCGGCGGCGTGAGGCCTTGCGTGAACTCCATCGGACCGGCACCTACACGCACACAGCAGAGGAATTGCTCGTCGGCGCCAAACTCGCGTGGCGAAACCACGCCAGGTGCGTCGGTCGCGCGCATTGGCGGACCCTCAAACTCATCGACGCGCGCGATGCCGTCACGGCTTCCGCTCTCGCCGAAGCATGCTGGGAGCACCTGCGACTGTCGACCAACGGCGGCGCTCTGCAGTCGGTCGTGACGGTCGGGCCACTCCCCCGCGAGGACGGTCAGGAGTACCGAATCCTCAGCCCGCAACTGATCCGCTACGCCGGCTACCGGCAGCCTGACGGCACCATCCTGGGCGACCCGTGGCACGTCGATCTGACTGCTCAGGTCACCGCCATGGGGTGGAAGGGCGCCGGTACGCCGTTCGACGTTCTCCCCGTGCTGATTTCGGTTCCCGACGAACCCCTGCAGTACTTCGACGTCCCGACCGACCTGGTTCTCGAGGTCGAGATCGAGCATCCCGAATACAGCTGGTTCGCTGATCTGGGGCTTAAATGGCATGCCGTCCCTGCGGTCTCGGACATGAACCTCGACATCGGCGGAATCGTTTATCCCTGCACGCCGTTCAGTGGTTGGTACGTCAGCACCGAGGTAGGCGCACGCAACTTCAGCGACACCGATCGCTACAACATGTTGCCCACCATCGGAGCGATGATGGAGCTCGACATGAGCCACGACCGCACGCTCTGGAAGGACCGCGCACTGGTCGAACTGAACCGTGCAGTTATCCACAGCTACCGCAAGGCCGGCGTCATCATGGTCGACCATCACACTGTCGCAAAGCAATTCATCGATCACATCGCGCGTGAGGACAAGGCCGGGCGCAAGTGCCCGACCGACTGGTCATGGGTGAACCCGCCCATGTCCAGCTCGCTCACGCCGACGTTCCACCGCCTGTACGACGAGCCCGATCTCGACATCCGGCCCAATTTCGTGACAAAAAAGAAGAAGGGCACCGACCAAGGCCGGTGCCCCTTCCACAACTGATCGCGCTCAGAAGGGGATCTGCCCCAATCCGACGCCGACCACGAGCATCGTGATCGAGATCAGGCCCGCTCGCCACAGAACCTTCTTGTGGTGATCCGCCAGAGAAACACCGGCGAGTGTGACCAGTAGCAGGATCGCCGGGACCAGCGGGCTCTGCATGTGCACGGCCTGCCCGGTGATCGAGGCGCGCGCCATCTCCACCGGCTCGATGCCGTACTGCGCTGCAGTCTCGGACAGCACCGGCAGCACACCGAAGTAGAACGCGTCGTTGGTCATGAAGAACGTGAGCGGGATACTCAGGACGCCCGTGATGACGGCGAGGTGCGGGCCCATC
>NZ_LVCT01000716.1:0-38086 GCF_001647205.1 Rhodococcus sp. EPR-134 | reverse complement strand
CACCGAGACGATGCTCGACGAATGGCGTGCGATTGCTTCACCCTGATCCTTGACCGCCGGGAAGTTCACCGCGAGGGCGATCGACGACGCGATCATGAACAGCACCGGGATGGGCAGGATGTCCATCACGAGTACGACGAGAAGGATCGTCGTCAGCGCAGCGTTGAACCAGAGCAATTTCGGCCGCAAGGTGTCCCGCTTGGGGTCGAGGCCGTCGATGAATCGTCCGGTGTCGCCGCCGTCGTCCTCGGAGTCGTTCGAGCCGCCGGTGCCGGCGCTACCGGTGCTGGAACTTCCACCGTTTCCGACCTTTTCAAGGATGCGCTCAGAAGTCAGGACCAAAGTCCCGATCCTGCGGCGCTCCATGATCCCGAGGTGAATCGCGAATCCGAGCACCATGATCAGGCCGACGATCAACGACGGCACCATCGGCACGAACACGTCGGAGGGTGAGAGTCCCAGCGCGCTCGCGGCCCGGACGGTCGGGCCGCCCCACGGAATGATGTTCATCGTCGCGTTGGACAGGCCGGCGATCACCGTCAGAACGACGGGACTGACACCGAGTTTGAGGTAGAGCGGAAGCAGCGCCGAGGTCACGATGATGAAGGTCGTCGAACCGTCTCCGTCCAGCGAGACCACCATCGCGAGCACTGCGGTTCCGACCACGAGCCTCATCGGATCGTCTCGCACCATCCGCAGGATGAGCTTGACCAGCGGATCGAAGAGGCCGACGTCGATCATGATTCCGAAGAAGATGATCGCGAAGAACAACAGCGCCGCGGTGGGTGCGAGCGACTTGATGCCGTCGGTGATCATGTCGCCGATTCCGAGGCCGGCCCCGGCAAGTAGTCCGAAGGCCACCGGAACCAGAGTCAGTCCCACCACCGGGGTCGCGCGTTTGGTGAGAATCAGGAACATGAACACCGCAACCATGAGGAAGCCGAGTGTGACGAGCATGATGAACTCCTTTAGTGCTGAATTGCCGAGAAAAACGGCACGGCAAATCGAGCCGGTGACCTTCGTGGAGGTGAAACGAAACTTCGGTAGTGCTCAGTTGATGCCGGGCGGATCGAGTGTTGCGTCGACGAACCGGGATTGATCGGTGAGGAATGCGGAGAACTCGGGTTCGGTGAGAACTGCACTGTTCCAACCGTTTCGGCGAGACAGCTCGTTCCAGCGCGGACTTGCCGCCAGATCCCGCACCAAATTCTGCAAGTGCTGACGCTGATCGTCCGTCAGGCCCGGCGGCGCCATGAGGCCGCGCCAATTGGTGAACGTGACGTCGACGCCAGACTCCGCCATCGTGGGCGCATCCACCGCCGGGGTACGGGCCGGCGAGCTGACCGCAAGGACCCGAACCGTGCCTGCCGCAATCTGATCGAGGTACTCACCGATACCGGTGGCGGCTACGTCGACCTGCCTCGTGAGCAGTGCGGGAAGCAGTTCGCCGCCGCCGTCGTAGATGCGGTACGGGGAGCGCGACGGATCGACGCCGACCGCCCGTGCGAACAGAAGGCGGAACAACCCGTCCGGTCCACCTTCACTCGAACCACCGCCGATCGAGATCGACGACGGATCCGCCACCCAGGCCTGCGTCAGATCGGCGAGAGTTTTGTACGGTGAATCTGCTGGAACCAGTAGCGCTTCCGGTTCTTCGACGAGTCTCGCAATCGGTGTCACGTCGGCAAGTGTGTGCTCGGACGGCAGTATCTCGAGCGAACCGAGAACTCCGAGCCCCATGACCATGAGTAGGTCGGGATTCCCGCTTTCGAGAGCCAACCGGTTGAGTCCGACGATGCCGCCCGATCCGGGCAGCACAACGACGTCGGCGTCGACGGTCCCTTCGTCGGCCAGTGCTTGCACCATGGTCCGGGCGGTCAGGTCGTAACCACCACCGGCCACCGAGGGCACCAGCACGCGCAGTTCTTCGGAACTCTCACCCGCTCGGCCACCGGCGACGAAGGACTCGACCGGAGTGCATCCGGTCGAGAGCACGAGAGTCATCGCGCAGGCACCGAGCAGGGCGATATGCCTGCTCAGCCGCTTCGATGTGCTCATGGCTTCGTCCTTGTCTGCCGGTACCGATGTGTGAACAGGTTTCATACTGACGCACTTTGTGACTGGGGTCACCATTGGGAAAGCAAATTGATTTGTGCTCATTGTGCTCACGAACGGCCGCTTTCCCGGCATCGAACTGAAGGCTAGGGTCTGGCTGGTGTCCTCAGGAAACGAGCAGGCGGAGCGAGAGAGCAAGTCGTCTCTGTTTGCCCGGCTGGTTCGCCGCCGGCACACTCTGGCGACACAACTTCTCGAACTGCAACTTCTGATCGTCGTTGCAGTTCTCGTGTGCGTCACCGCCCTCTCCCTCGCGCAGTCGTCCGCGAGTTTCCAACGCGAGGAGGGACGTCGCGCACTCTCGGCAGCGGAATCGCTCGCAGCCAATCCGGCAGTACGCGAGCTACTCCCCCAGGCGCAGACCCGTCTCCGCTCCGGACTACAAGGTTCGGTCGACTCGGTACGCGCCATCTCGGGCGTCACCTACGTCTCGCTTGCCGACGCCGACGGCAGTGTCGTCATTTCGACGCGTCCCGGTGATGTCGGCATCGACGCACGTCAGACGGAGGATCGGTCGTGGACGGGTTTGGTCGACACGCCCTCCGGCAAGGCCGTGGAGGCGCACGTTCCGATTCTCGGCAGCGAAGGAGCGATTACCGGAACCGCGATCGTCGGCATCGAGTACCCCTCGATCTGGACACGGCTGCTGCAGTCTGCACCGAATCTCCTGGTATACCTCGCGGTGGCATCCCTTCTCGGCGGCGTCGGGTCGATCCTGTTGGCCCGCAGGGTAAAACGGCAAACCCTCGGCATGGAAGCCGGCGAGATCCTGGACCTGGTTCGCCAACGTGAAGCAATGCTGCGCGGTCTCAAGGAAGGCGTCATCGCATTCGACGCGCAGGGAAAGGTGGTGCTGATGAGCGACAGTGCCCACCAACTCCTCGACATCCCACGCGGCAGCGCCGGTAGATCGGTGCGGGACCTCGGTCTCGACGACCGCCTCCAGAGTGTACTGACCTTCGGCACAACCGAATCCGATCAGTTGGTTCTTGTCGGCGATCGCCTGCTCGTCCTCAACACCGTCTTGATCGAATCGAAAGGCCGCACCATCGGGTCGGTCACCACTTTCCGCGACCGCACCGAATTGCGCTCCGTGGAAGAAGAACTCGACGTGACCAAAACCAGCACCGACGCACTACGCGCCCACATCCACGAGTTCGACAATCAACTGCACACCATCTCCGGCCTCATCCAGCTCGGCGAATACGACGAGGTGGTCGGCTACGTCGAGGGTCTGACCATGGAGCGCGCGCAGGTCAGCGCGACCGTGACCGAGAAGATCGCCGACGTCGGCACCGCCGCACTCGTGATCGCCAAGATAGGTGCTGCTGCACAGGGGTTGGTCACGGTCGAGCTGGCGGCGGACACGCATCTGGAGACGGTGGACCGCAGACTCGGACGAGATCTCGTGACGGTGGTCGGAAACCTCGTCGACAATGCCGTCGACGCCGTCGGTGAGATGCCGGAAGCCGCGCGCCGCAAGGTTCGGTTGTCGATTCGGGGCCGTGGCACCGCGGTCGAAGTTCGGGTCGAGGACGCCGGCCCCGGTATCGCGCCGGAGAATCGCGACAGGGTGTTCGGCCAGGGTTGGAGCACCAAGGGACAATCGAGTGACGGACACGGTTTCGGTTTGGCGCTGGTGCGCCTGACGTGTCGTCGGCGGGGCGGCGACGTCACCGTGAGCACTCGTTCGGCAGAGGACATCGAGTGGACTGTCTTCAGCGCAGTCCTACACGGCGGAGAGGGCGCATGATCCGGGTACTGGTGGTCGACGACGACTTCATGGTGGCGAAGGTGCACAGCGGATTCGTCTCACGGATAGACGGTTTCGAAGTGTGCGGCGTTGCCCATTCGGCCGAGACCGCACTGGCCGCAGTCGGTGAGTTGCAACCCGACCTGGTTCTTCTCGACGTCCACCTGCCCGGCACCACCGGACTCGATCTGATCGCCCCGTTTCGCGAGCTGGCACCGGAGCTGGATGTTCTTGTCATCACTAGTGAGCGTGAGGCCGGCTCGGTCAAGAAAGCGCTGCGCAGCGGCGTCGTGCATTACCTGATGAAGCCCTTCACGTTCGAGGTTCTCCGTGAGCGTCTCGAGCGGTACCGATCGACATATGCGAATCTCGACAGCTCCGGCGAAGCAGAACAGACAGCAGTGGACGAGGCCTTCGGTGTGGCAGGTGGCGCGCCCGGGGCGTCGTCCCACAAAGGTTTGCCCAAAGGACTCAGTCCTGAGACCCTTCAGCTGGTCGAGGCAGCACTACGAGACGAAACCGAACCCGCCTCGGCCACAGATATTTCCGAGAGGGTCGGCATCTCACGTGCGAGCGCGAGGCGCTACCTCGAATACCTCTACGAAACCGGGCGGTCCACCACTTCGCTGAAATACGGAGTGGTGGGCCGCCCGGAACGTCGTTACGTCTGGAAACGCTGACCCTTCGCTCCACGACGCTGGTTCCTAGACCGCGCGGGCGCTGGTCTCCCAGTACCGCGCGCGCAGCGCCTTCTTGTCCAGCTTGCCCAGCGGCGTCAGCGGAAGGGAATCCACGAAGTCGATGCTCTTGGGCGCGTGAACCGAACCCTTGGCCGCCTTCACCTTCTCGACCAGTTCCTCGGTGTCGACGGTCAGTCCGGCACGAAGTACGACACAGGCCTTGACGGCTTCGCCCCACTTGTCGTCGGGCACACCGACTACCGCCACCGACGCGACAGACGGATGCGCCGAGATCACGTCCTCGATTTCGCGGGGGAACACGTTGAAACCACCGGTCACGATCATGTCCTTCTTGCGATCGACGATGGACATGAACCCGTCCTTGTCCTTGCGCGCGATGTCGCCGGTGTGCAGCCAACCACCCCGGAACGCCTCGGCGGTTTCGGCCGGCTTCTTCCAGTAGCCCTTCATGATCAGCGGGCCACGGACGCAGATCTCACCGAGTTCTCCCTGCGGCACCTCGTTGAGGTCGTCGTCGAGCAACCGGACGTCGAGCCACGGCACCGGACGCCCACACGTGGCGAGGCGGGCCGGATCGTCGGCGAGGTGTTCTTCCTTGCGCAGCACCGAAATAGTCATGCCGCACTCGGTCTGACCGTAGAACTGGAAGAAGATCTGACCGAACTTCTTGATGCCCTCCTGCAGTCTGGCGGGAGACATCGCGGACGCTCCGTAAAACAGCGTCTGCAAACTCGAGACGTCCCGCTTGGGCAGATCGGGGTGGTCCATGAGCATGTAGATCATGGTGGGCACCAACATGGTTGCCGTGATCTTGTGCTTCTCGATCGCTTCGAGCACAGCACCTGGCTCGAAGGCAGGCAGGACGATCAAGGCACCGCCGCGCAGCAAGGTCGGGATGAAGAACGCTGCACCCGCGTGCGAGAGTGGCGTGCAGATGAGGAAGCGGTTGTCCTCGGGCCACTGCCACTCCGACATCTGGATCTGATTGAGCGCAGCACCCGAACGGAAGGATCCGACAACACCTTTGGGCTTGCCGGTCGTTCCACCGGTGTACACCATGCTGCTGGCGTCTGCTGCGTCGACGTGCGCTGCCTTCAGCGGCGCGGGCTCGAACGTGGCAGCCAGCGCGAGGATGTCGATTCCCACCTCGGACGGCCCCATCGAGAGCACGTTGGTCAACGAGGGTGACGACGCCTTCAACTCGGCGGCACGCTCTTCGAAGGCATTGGGATCGAAGATCAGCGTCTCGATCTCGGCGTCGTCGACGATGTACTTGTGGTCGTCGAGCGATCCCATCGGGTTCAAGGCGCTCGCCCGGCAGCCGGTGATCATGGTCGCGCCCATACTGATCAGAACCTCGGGGCGATTCTTCGACAGCATCGCGGTGCTGGTGCCCTGAGTGATTCCCAAAGACGCGAGCGCCTGGGCGAAGCAGCTGATCTGATCGCGCATCTGACCGCCGGTGAGGATCACGTCGCCGAGGTACAGCGCGGGCTTGTCGTGATTGCGTTCCAGAGCGGTGATGAGCAGGTCCGGACCGTATACCGGTCGGTGCAGGTCAGCGAACTCGTCTGTCATCTGGTCTTCCTTCTGCTCGGCGCGTGCAGTCATCGAGATGTGCTCCCGGTCACGGATACGATATCCAGAATTGCACAAAACTGGAACAGGTTCCACCTCTTCGATCGAATCCGAGAATGCTCCCGATCAGCGGGAAGCCCGTCGTCACCCGCGAGAGCGGTGGTTAGCGTCGATGTACCCACCGAGACGACAGCGTCTCGGTCGCGTCCAACGGAGAGTGTCATGACTACCAACCTCGGTACCGCCCACTTCACGGCAACTGCTCCGCGTACTGCCACCACGCTCCTCTCCGATTTCGACTCGTTGTACGGCACCGTGCGCTCGGCACCCGACGGGGCCGTCGTCGAGCAGGACGTCGTGTTCTTCGGACGCCCCGATCCAGGCGCACTGCTCACCGGATCCGTGAGGGCGCTGAGTTCGACACTCGAGCGGATCACCGAATACCACGACCAGACCGGGCATCTGGTGGCCGAGGTCTTCGTCCGGGAAGCCCCGACAGCGGGCACCGGAACCGATTCCGTTGCCGCCCTTGCTGATTTCGCTGCTCGTCGTTACGGCTCGGCGTCACTACGACGCTTCCGCGGACGTTGCACCGCGACTTCCACGGGAACAGATCTGCACTGCTCCGGGACAGTGCTCGCGACGTACGAGAAGGACCACGAGAGCGTGGCCGACGTAGCTCTGGTCGCCACCGATCCCGCTGGGGTCGTCACTGCCCGGGCCTGGGCGACTTACGCGATCGACGATGTGGCGACACTCGCGAGCTGAATCTCTGCAGGTCACCGAGTAGGCGTTCCATCCAGCGGGAACTGCCGTATCTCCAGCGGACGCTTCGTCGTTGTATGAGACGGATCACATCACTGGAGCGTCGCAAGACGCGGCTCGGAGGAAGACATGGCACTCGGAACCGGCCCACTCACCACTACGGACACCCCGACGCAGACGGGCGCCGGCGAGGAAATTCGAGAAATCGAAGCGGCAGCGCCTCCCGCACGGTTCGCACGTGGATGGCACTGCCTCGGACTGAGCAATACCTATCGCGACGGTCAGCCCCACCAGATCGAGGCATTCGGCACCAGCCTTGTCGTCTTCGCCGACAGCAAGGGCGACATCAAGATTCTCGACGCATACTGCCGCCACATGGGTGGCAACCTTGCTCACGGAACCGTCAAGGGCGATTCGATCGCCTGCCCGTTCCACGACTGGCGTTGGGGCGGTAACGGAAAATGTACGGCGATCCCCTACGCACGACGCGTTCCGCCGCTGGCCAAGACGCGGGCATGGATCACTCTCGAGAAGAACGGTCAGCTGTTCGTCTGGCACGATCCCCAGGGAAATCCCCCGCCCGCCGAGGTCACGATCCCCGACATCGAGGGCTTCGGAAGCGATGAGTGGAGCGACTGGAGCTGGAACACGCTCACCATCGAAGGCTCTCATTGCCGCGAGATCGTCGACAACGTCGTGGACATGGCCCACTTCTTCTACGTTCACTACTCGTTCCCCAAGTACTTCAAGAACATCTTCGAAGGTCATGTCGCGAGCCAGTACATGGAATCGGTGGGACGTGAGGACGTCATCAGCGGCACCAACTACGGCGATCCCAACGCTGTGCTCCGTTCGGATGCTTCATATTTCGGACCGTCGTACATGATCGACTGGATCAAGAGCGAAGCCAACGGGCAGATCATCGAGACCGTCCTGATCAACTGCCACTACCCGATCTCGAACAATGCGTTCGTCCTGCAGTACGGCGCGATGGTCAAGAAGCTACCCGGTATGGACGACGAGTCCACTGCCGCGATGGCCGCGCAGTTCACCGAGGGCGTCGAGATGGGATTCCTTCAGGACGTGGAGATCTGGAAGAACAAAGCTCCGATCGACAACCCCCTGCTCTCCGAGGAGGACGGCCCGGTTTACCAGTTGCGTCGCTGGTACAACCAGTTCTACACCGACGTCGAGAATGTCACGGAAGACATGACGAAGCGCTTCGAATTCGAGATCGACACCACCCGCGCAGTGGAGAGCTGGAAGCGGGAAGTCGCCGAAAACGTTGCCGCACGCGACGCCCAGGCACTCGAGACAACCTCCTGATCCGCAGTCGAAAACACTGCTGAGACAACCAGACTGGATGCAAGGAACAACATGACGTACGAAGTGCTCGAACAGATCAACGCGATGGCCGACGACATCTTCGCCGAAGGCATCGAGGCCGAGCGGATCGGCCGGGTGGCCGACGACACCGCCAAGAAGATGAAGGCAATCGGTTCCATCCGCATGCTGCAGCCCAAGGAGCATGGCGGCATGGAGGCGCATCCGCGCGAATTCGCCGAAACCGTCATGCGCATGGCTTCACTGAACCCGTCGGCCGGCTGGGTCCACGGGATCGTCGGAGTTCACCCGTGGCAACTCGCGTTCGCGGATCCCAAGGTGCAGCAGGAGATCTGGGGATCCGATCCCGACACCTGGATGGCATCGCCGTACATGCCCGGCGGAATGTGTATCCCCACCGACGGCGGCTACAAGTTCTCCGGTCGCTGGCAGTTCTCCTCCGGTACCGACCATTGCGACTGGGCATTCCTCGGCGCGATGGCGTGCGACAAGGACGGCAACATGGAGATGCCGCCGCGCATGCTCCATGTGATCATTCCGCGCACCGACTACGAGATCATCGAAGACTCGTGGGATGTCATGGGACTTCGCGGCACCGGCTCCAAGGATCTCGTAGTCAAGGATGCGTATGTCCCCGATTACCGCGTCATGGACTGCGACGAGGTCATCGACGGCACGGCAGTGCGCAAGTACGGGCGCACCGAGACGCTGTACCTCATGCCGTGGTCGAACATTTTCCCCCTCGGAATCACCGCCGCCACGATCGGCATCTGCGAGGGAATGCTCTTCCACGCCAACGAGTACCAAGCCGATCGCATCAACGCGCAGGGCACGGCGATCAAGGACGACCCGTACACCTTGTTCGCCATCGGTCAGGCAACCGCCGACATCCGGGCTGCGCGCGACACCCTGCTTGCCAACGTCGACCGCATGTGGGATCGAGTGGACGCTGGCAAGGAAGTGACCTTCGAGCAGCGCGCGGAGGGACGTCAGACTCAGGTACAGGCCGCCTGGCGCGCCGTCAACGCAATCGATCAGGTCTACCCACGCTGCGGTGGCAACGCATTGCGGATGGACAAGCCGCTTCAGCGATTCTGGCGCGATGCTCATGCTGGACAGCATCACGCAATTCACGTGCCGAGCACCGTTTTCCACGCCGCATCACTGAGCCGTCTCGGCGCAGACCCGCAGGGTCCGCTGCGGGCGATGATCTGATCAGACTTCGACACAAGAAATCGACAGGAAAAAGACACGATGACACGCACCGACATCAAGGGACTTGGCTACGTCAAGATCTCGACCAACGACATGGCACGTTGGCGCACTTTCGCTTTCGACGTTCTCGGCTTCGCCAAGGGCAGTGGGCCGGACGAGAACGCGCTCTACCTACGACTCGACGAGCGTGCTGCTCGCATCGTCGTCGTCGAGGGTGAGCGCGACGAGATCGTCAACATCGGTTGGGAGGTCGCCGACCACGCCGCACTGCGCCGTGTTCAGGAGGCCCTCGAAAAGAACGGCACCGAGGTCGAGCAGCTTTCGCTCGCCGAAGCAGATGCTCGACGGGTCGAAGAGGTCATCGCCTTCACCGATCCCGGCGGAGCAGCCATCGAGGTCTTCCACGGAGCGATCCTCGACCACAGCCCCGTGGTGACGCCCTTCGGCGCTCGATTCGTCACCGGCTCACAGGGTCTCGGCCACGTCGTGCTCCCCGTCATGGACAGTGCTGCGAGCTTCGACTTCTACACCGAGGTGCTCGGCTTCTACCCGCGCGGCGCCTTCCGCCTGCCGGCCCCGCCTGAATTCGGGCCGCTGCGAATCCGTTTCATGGGCGTCAACGAGCGTCACCACAGCTTGGCCCTGTGCCCGGCACCGCACGGCGGCGCACCCGGCCTGATTCACATCATGGTCGAGGTGGACACCCTCGACGCCGTCGGCCAGGCACTCGACCGCGTGATGAAGGACGGATTCTCCGTGTCGTCGACCCTGGGTCGTCACACCAACGACAAGATGATCTCCTTCTACGTCCGCGCACCCGGCGGCTGGGACATCGAGTTCGGCACCGAGGGCGCGAGGGTGGATCAGGACTCGTACTCCTCCGAGGAGATCACCGCTGACAGCTACTGGGGCCACGACTGGTCCGGAAGCGAACCACTGGCAGCTATGTAGTACCCGCCGGTGGCGATCAATACCTGCCGGTGGCGATGCAATACCTGCCAGTAGTTAAACGACGAGGGGGTTTGCGCGAGCATTCGCGCAAACCCCCTCGTCGTTTCCACCGCGACGCGCCCGAAAACAGACCGGTGATCCACTTCACAAATCCGTAACTCTATGACACTATTTCTAATTGAAATAGCCAGTTCACTGGTTGTGGAGCTCTAAGAGAAGTGAGGTACACGATGACACTGCAGGCTGTGGATGCTTTAGGCGCCGATTCGGCCCCGACAGCAATTCTCGATCGCGTCTCGCTGGTTCTCGACGCCTTCGACGGTCCCGGCAGGTTGACGCTCGCTCAAGTCGTTCGGAGCACGGGCCTTCCCCGCTCGTCTGCCCACCGCATGCTCGAACGTCTTGTCTCGATGCGTTGGCTGCGTCGCGACGGCCGTGACTACGAACTCGGTATGCGCCTCGTCGAACTGGGATCGCTCGCGGTTCATCAGGACCGCCTCCACGCTGCAGCCATGCCCCTTCTCCATGAGCTCTACCGAGTCACCGGATTCGTGGTTCACCTCGGCATCCTCGACGGGCCCGATGTGGTCTACATGGAGAAGATCGGCGGACGCCTCGCCGCCGCAGTGCGGACGCGTGTCGGTGTTCGACGCCGCGCCGAGACCACTGCGATCGGTCAGGCACTGCTCGCGTTCGGTTCGCCGAAGTCCTCGGGCTACGCACTGCCCCACCTCGCCAGAATCCGCGAGTCCGGGGTGGCCTTCGAATCCGGAAACGGCCTACCGGGATTCAGCTGTCTTGCGGCACCGATCGGCCCCATCGGCCGCGCCGTCGCCGCGGTATCCATCTGCGCGCCGTCGAAGGCCCTCCGCCTCGACCACGTCAGCGCAGCGCCGGTCCGTATGGCGGCCGCTGCCATTTGGCGAGGCATCGACGGCGGATCGCTGAGCGTCACTCCGACTTTGCAACGTCGTCATCTGCTGCGCAACATGCCGACCGCAGCCGGGGCCTGACTCAGATACTCGAACCGTTGCCGGTGAGCCCGGCTTGCTCGAGCGCCAACACGTACTCCTCGACGTTCTTCCATTTGCCAGGCGTCGAGGGCAACGGTGATCCCAGTCGGTCGTGCTCGGCGACGTTCGCGAACTCGGCGGTCGCACGATCGATGTCGTCGAGCAGTTCGCGAGCAAGTTCGATCTCGGCTCGGAAGTACCGTTCCGACCATCGCAACGTCATGACCGGGAACGACCAGGCCGGCTCGTTCTCGGCATGATCTGCGTGGAGTTTCGCGCGTCGAATCTGCTCTTCGACATTGGCGATGTGGGCTTCCACCAGCGCCTTCAGTCGCTCGGGCTCGTTGAGGTGTCCCATCCACAGACGCAACATCACACCGTGCTTGAGCACCGGAACTTCCACCGGTGCCTCCCGTGACCACGTCCGGACGGCGTCGGTTCCTGACTGAGTAATGGAGTAAAGGCGCTTGCCTCGCACCCCTGGTTCGGAGACGACCCGGGACTCCACGAACCCGATGCTTTCGAGCTTCTTCAGTTCTGCGTACACCTGGCTGATGGACGGGCTCCAATAGACGAAGCCGACTCTCCGGTCAGCCCACTTCTTCAAATCGTTTCCGGTCAGCTCCTCCCCGAACGTCAGCATCCCGAGCACTGCCCAGCTGGTAGCGGGAAGTCCTCGGGACACGTCATCAGGTTCGGACATGCCCGAAGTCTAACAATCACTGGTCATTTGCTGGTTTCGTAGAATCCGAACGGACCGCTGAGCGGGATCAAATTTGCTCGAAACCCCTCCACCTGCCACTCGGTCGGTCCTGACCCGTGCCGAGAAGCCATTGCTGCCATTGAGTGGGACTGCCGCTGGATTACGGCCGCGGCGCCACACATCGTTGCTTCTGAAGCTGTTTGCAGAGTTTTGAACAAAAGATTTGAACAAGGAGACGACATGACCGTGGAAAACGCCGAGCCACCAGTTCTGGACGGACGCACACTTCGCAACGTGATGAGCAATTTCTGCACCGGCGTCACCGTCATCACCGCTCACGACGGAAATTCACCCCTCGGTTTCACCTGCCAGTCCCTGGTCTCGGTATCGCTTGATCCCCCGTTGCTCTCGTTCTGCCCGGCGAAGACGTCGACAAGTTGGCCGAAGCTTCGCGAAACGGGAACTCTCTGCATCAATGTTCTCGCCCACGATCAGCAGGACATGTGTTCGGCGTTCGCGCGCGGCGGGACGGACAAGTTCCTCGGCGTCGAGTGGGATGCCGCCGGCAACGGTGCTCCGGCGCTGAGCGGCGCGCTCGCCCGCATCGAAGCAACGGTCGAGCAGGAGCACGACGCCGGTGATCACACCATCGTCGTCGCGCGCATCACCGATCTGAACGTGCTGCGCCACGACGGTCCGCTTCTGTTCTACCGCGGCGGATTCGGACGCTTCGACGCCTGAGTGCTCAGGCTGTCCCGCTGCGTGGGAGATGCCGGCGCCGAATCGAGCCCGCACCGATAGCGTCCGAAGTAGTTGTCAGACCCTGAACTTCTCGACTGATCGGACTAACTCGATGACCACTCTCGAACCAGACACCACGGCCGCGATCACGGCGACGGTTACCACCTACCTCGACGCCGTGGCTCGCGGATCGTCAGCGGACATCGCCGCCCTCTACGCCGAGAACGCGACGCTCGAAGACCCGGTCGGCAGCGAACCCCGCGTCGGCAAGGCCGCGATCACCGAGTTCTACGGCGCTCTCGAGGGCGGTTCGCAAGAGACGGAACTGCTTACCTTGCGGGTGAGCGGATCCAGCGCGGCCTTCCACTTCCGCGTCGTCACACCGGTGGGCGATCAGGTCTACGAGGTCGAACCGATCGACGTCATGACTTTCGACGAGGACGCCAAGATCACGAGCATGCGCGCCTTCTGGTCACCGGCCGATCTGATTGCACGCTGATGCGTCAGGTCAGTTGCCGCAACTGCGGAAATCGCGTCCTCGTCGAGAAGTACAGCGAAGCGCACACCAGCGTCCAATGGCTCGAAGAGTCGCAGGAAGTGTGCCCGGAGTTGGGTCGCGTGAACAGCCGTGCCAACGCTCAACGGACGTGTGGCGCTCTGCGCCAGACGATCAACGACCTTGCCGACGCCGGTGAGCTGGAGATGAGCCTGCGCAGCTACCCGGTGCCGGGCAAGCTGTCCTGAACGCTTCCGCGTAGCATTTCGGCGAACATGCGCGCCGATTCCAGGTCGTCGGCGTTCGGCCGCCCCTTCCGGATACCGCCGAAAGGCTTGAACGGGAGATAGGTATCCCACGCACGGGACGAGAAGGCTGCGACCACATCGAAGCCCTTCTGTTCGAGCAACTGAACCAGTGGACGCGAGAAGCGATGAATCCCCTTGTCAGGAAATCCACTGGTGGCGAAGACAAAAGCCTTGGATCGTCGTTCTTCGGGGAGTGCCTCGACGAACGAGCGTAAATCTGCGTGGTACGAGCGTAGGTAGATGCCGGAGCCGAACCCCACCAGGTCGTAGTCGGCGAGCTGCGCGGCGTCGATGTCACCGGGCTCGACCACGCGAGCATCGAGAACTTCTCCGATGACGTCGGCGATCAGCTTCGTATTGCCATGGGAGACAGAGGTACACACGATGATCGTCTTCATTGACTTCTTTCTTTCGTCGCAGCGTCTCCGGTGCTCTCTTCATTTGCGCGTACGTAGATCCAAGTGATGAATCCACCGCACATTGCAAAGATCACGGCGACAATCGAATACATGTCGAGGGGAAATCCAGTACAGATCAAGCCTGCAACAAGAACCATCGCACCAACAGCCAGACCCGCCGATACTTCCTTGGACATACGCACCCCTCCCCTGGCTTGTCACCGACAGTTCCAGGATAGAGGTCCCGGCGAAGCTACGGACAATGGTGGAGATGGGGAATGATGCCGGTATGTCAGCACGATTGAAGGGGCGAAGACGTGCGGTGAACGCGCTGCTCGTCGACGTCGAACGATGGGCCGCTGAGCACGATGACGTCAAAGCTGTAGCGCTGGTCGGGTCCTACGCGCGCGGCGCGGAGCGTATGGCGAGTGATCTTGATCTGATGATCCTGGCCGACGACGCGAACGCGCTCGCAAATGAAGACTGGTTCGACCGGCTCCGCCCCGACGCGCGATTCATCAGAGCCGCCAACTGGGCGCCAGTCCGAGAACGACGCTTCCGCCTACGGTCCGGTCTTCTCGTCGAACTGAATTTCGCGAGCGAGAGCTGGGCCGACCTTCCGCTCGACGCGGGCACTCGACGCGTCCTCGAAGACGGCCACCGAATCCTGTACGACACCGGGCCTCTTCGCGTCGCTACGAGCGCGGGAAGAACTGCTCGATGAGCACCAAGACGGTCTTCGAGACCTTGGCCGCCGAAATAAACGCGCTGCGCGGCTCTCCCGTCGTCGCGATCGACGGCGTCGACGGGAGCGGCAAGACGACATTCACGAAAAGTCTTGCAGCACAGCTGAATGAACGCCCCGCCATTGTGATTCACGTCGACGACTTCCTCAATCCGCCGGAGATTCGCCATCGCAGAGGTCGGCTGTCACCGGAAGGCTTCTGGCTCGACAGCTACGACTACGACGCCCTCGAGCGTCATGTTCTCGCCCCTCTGAGACCGGGAGGTGACCGCGAGTACCGACCACGACGGGACAGCGACGCGTACTTGCATGCAGCCGACGGAGCCGTGGTCCTCGTCGAGGGACTCTTTCTGCATCGGGACGAATTTGCTTCCCGATGGGACTATTCGATCTTTCTCGACGTGCCCTTCGAGATCACCGCCGAGCGAATGAACCTTCGCGACGGAACGAACGCGGATCCGGAACACCCGTCGATGAACCGTTATGTCGGCGGCCAACGTCTGTACTTCGCGGCTGCAGAGCCCTGGACCCGCGCGGACAGTGTCATCGACAATTCAGACCCGAAACTGCCTCGAATCACGACACATGCCGCCCACTGGAGTTGGTAGTCCTCATCGCCGGCCCCGCGTTTCATCGGTGCGCTGTGGATGTGAATTGGAAGGTTGCGGCATCCACGATCTCAGCGGGCGTGATGTCGATTTCGCCGTTGAGCCAGGCCGTCACCAATTCGGCCAGGCCGCCCACGAACAGTAATCCGTTGATCTCACCCTGATGGGGAGGCCAAGCTCGATCGCCGTACAAGAGCGCAGCCTCGTCGGCCACCATCTGCGCGAACCCACGCAGCGCTCCCCGCCGGTGAGTGCGCAGCGGCTCGTAAGCCACCGACTCGACCATCGCGACACGCCCTTTTCGAGGATCGTCCGTCAGGATGTTGACGAACGAAGCAATGGCGCTCCGCACGCGCTCCTCCCGTGTCCCCTCGGTCGTTCGGAGTGCAGCCATTCCGGCCACGCGCACCTCGTCGACGATTCCGTCGAAAACCTGCTGGAGGAGTTCGTCCCTGCTGGCGAAACTCTCGTAGAAATATCGCTCTGTCAGCTTCGCATGCGCACAGATGGCGGTCATGGTGGCACCCTGCCTGCCCGCGGCCGCAAACACGTCCAGTCCTGCTGCGAGCAAGCTTTCACGCCGAAGCGCGGCCCGCTGCTCACCACTCAGACCGGCATATCGACGGGGTGTGGGAGAAGCCATGAGTCGATCTTGACAGACGACGCGACTGTGACGCAGACTACCCCCATCTGACAGGCGCCACTGTCAGATGCAAACGGAAGGCAGGTACGTGATGTCGAAAATCCTGGCCGCTCCACCCATCCGGTCGCAGTTGCGTCCCATCTCAGGCAATTCGGGATTACCCGGAATAGGGCAAACTTTCGAATACATCCGCGACCCTCTCGCTCTGATGCAAAAACGCTGGGATCGTTACGGCGAGGTCTCGTGGTTCTCGATGGCCGGTAGACGGTGGGTCGCAGCCCTCGGACCCGACGCATGCCAAGAAGTTCTCCAGAACAAGGACCGCGCTTTTGTCAACAGCGACGGTTGGTCAGTGCTCATCGGTCCCTTCTTCCACGGGGGTCTGATGCTTCTCGACTCCGAAGAGCACCTACGACAACGACGCATCATGCAACAAGCCTTCACGAGATCGCGTCTCGAAAAGACCGTGGACGTGCTGAATCCCGCGATCGCCTCCGCGCTCGACGCCTGGACTCCGTCCGATGGCTTCCGCGCCTACACCGCTCTCAAAGCTCTCACACTCAACCTCGCGACCGACATCTTCATGGGCGGCGCGGAAGGGACCACTGACAACGAAATCGACTCTGTGAAAAAAGCTTTCGTCGATTGCGTGCAAGCTGCAACCTCGGTGATCCGTTATCGAGTTCCCGGCACCAGATGGAAGCGCGGCCTCGACGGGCGCCGAACCCTCGAAAACTTCTTCCGCCGCTACCTACCTGCGCGCCGTTCACGCGAAACCGACGACCTGTTTTCCGTTCTCTGTCACATCGAATCAGACACCGGACAGCGCTTCAGCGACGGCGAGGTGATCGATCACATGATCTTCCTGCTGATGGCCGCACATGACACCTCCACCATCACCATCTCGACAATGATGCAATATCTCGGCCAGAATCCTCAGTGGCAGAACAGATGTCGGGCGGAATCACTCGCACTGAGTACGTCGACGCCGAGCTATGCCGAACTCGACCAACTCGCCGGCTTGGACCTGGTGATGAAAGAATGCCTCCGACTCGTCGCTCCCGTGCCGGTCATGGCTCGCCGAGCGGTGTGTGACACCCAGATACAGGACCACTTCGTACCCGCTGGGACCTACGTGTCAGTGGTGCCACATTTCACTCACCACATGCCGCAGTACTGGCCCGACCCCGAACATTTCGATCCCGAACGTTTCGCGGACCACCGACGTGAAGACAAGGTGCACCGGTATGCCTGGGAACCGTTCGGTGGAGGCGTGCACAAATGCCTCGGCATGCACTTCGCCGGCGTCGAAATCAAAGCGATCATGCACCACCTGCTCACACGCTTCGATTGGCAGGTCGCGCCCGGCTACACCGCCCCTCTCAACTACATGTCCTTGCCGTTCCCCTCCGACGGACAGCCGATCGATCTGAAACCACTCACGACTTCTCATGACCGGTAGCGACCGAACAGACGTCAGGATCAACTCGCACATGACTACCGGCACAGACGCTTTCGAAATCCAGAGGAAAACATGAGCACTCGGCCTGCCCGAAACCGGCATGCACGCGCTGCTCCGAAACCAGAGGTCGTCGCAGCGGCGGAGTTCCTACTCGCAGAATCCGACGCCCATGTCTTCCGTCGCCGCTATCTCGAACTGCTCACCCACACCACAGCACCGGATGGCGCAACCGTCACGGACTACACGGTCGCCGAAAGGTATCTACTCAACTCTGCAGCAAAGAGACGTGCTGCGCGGCGCCCGGCCAATCCTTAGCCACGATCGCCGGTCGGGCAGCGCTCGCGGCGAACGTCGAGAACCTCGGCACCGGTTTCACGAATTCGTCGTGGGGTAACGACGAAGAATAGAGTGCGCTGCCTGGGTGACGGCGGTGCGATCGTAGGTTTGCACGAAGTCGAAGGTCCGCTCGAGATCTGGACCGTTGTCATGAAGATCTCGCGCCGACAGCATCGCCGCATGGTGCGGTCCCAGAGTGACGACCGTCCACTCGTTGACGAGATCATCACCCGGGTCGAGCGGCGCGTGTTGAACTTTACCGTCGAGCATCACGGACAGTCCGACACCGTAGACACCGGCAAACCCTACGGTGTCGGCGAGGTGACGCCACCGTGCTGTTGTGGATGCGGTGAAATGCTCGGCTTGTTGAAAGGTGCCCAGAACAAGCATCGAGGAACCCGATGTGGCGGCTTGCGCTTCGAGGGACTTGCTCAGTTGGATCAACAGACGCTTGGTACCGCGCCGGATCCGGCTGTGAGCAGACACGATCGAGTAGGGAGTGCCCACCTCGGGGATGGGATCACTCCACACCGGACTGTCGGGCATCGCGACGACCGGTTCGGACAACAGTGAACTCGGATCGTCGACTGCGGGATACAACTCACCCGTTCCGTATGTGGCTCCGATGGTGATTGCGGCAAGACGGGACGATTCCGAGTCGACACCCTCGGCAAGGATAATCGCGTTCGATCGCTCGACGTAGGCGCCGAGCGCGTGCACCGTCGTTCCCACTTCGAAATATGCTGCCTTGGAAAGCAATTCAGCGGAAGTGATAATGATGTCGGGTTCGACCAAAGACAGAAGTGTCGCCGAGTGCCTGTCGATGCCGACACCGTCGAGTGCAATCAGACGCCCGCCCGCGCGGGCTTCTCTGATCACTGCCAGAGAGTTGTGGGGATCGGTAAGCACCGATGCGCTGTCAACCGTGATGACGATCCGTTGCAGATTTCTCGTCGCTCCTTCGATACCAGGAGCGTTCAGAGCTGCTCGGGAAGCCGAGTCGACTGCCACCAGCAACGGCAGGCGATCCGCGACGGTGCATGCGAGTGCAGTACGGGACATGGCCAGTTTGTGACTGTCGAATTCCGAGCGTTGCTGCATCAATTGCGAGGCGCGACGGAGGGCATGCGCCGAACACAGAGAGGAATTGTCAGGCCCACGCAATTGCAACTCGGCGCCTGCAAGTGCGTGGTCGTCGAGGCGGCGTATCGGTGCGAACTGCATGCTTACTTCCAGACCAATCACATCGGAGAACTGGGTGATCGGAGAATTCGACGATGTCGAACCGTTGCTGGTGTCATACGCCATGGTGTGGCTCTTCACTACGAGTCGGGACCACCAAGCGTTCATGCGGCCGGACGCGTCGATGGCAGCGCCGGCTGCTCGACACCGAACGAGACTACCGCAAATCTCGGCGCAACCCGGTGACGACAACCTGATCCCGCGCCGCAAAGTGCACATCGACACGCAGATCAGACCAGATACCAAGTCAACGCGTATCGAGCACTGCTCACTTCACATCGTTCGTGGGAGTTGTTTCCGGCTCAAGCACCGAGAGCATCAGCGGTCGACGTGGCAACGCCCGCAATGAGTTCGGAGGCGCCGAGAGCCTGAAAGATCATGAAGACCGCTCGCGTCGGGGCAAACAAGCGAATGCGGTTGTTGCCACGCCCCGCAGCATCGACAACGGCATTCGCCACTCCGGACGACATGAAGGTCACGCCGGAGAGATCGACGTGAATATCGGTTCCGACCAGGAGAAGTCGGTCGAGCGCGTGCACCAATTCCACCCGCTGACCCATGTCCAATTCTCCGGCAAGTCTCAGTACCGCATACGAAGGGGTGTAGCTTTCCACGTCGATACTGTACCGATGCCCTTCTCGGCCGGCGCTGTCAAAGAGATCGAGAACATTTGCAGCTGAAGAACGTTCGTTGATCGTAGTCATGAAAGCCTCTTGTCTGGACTCGGCGTGCCCCACCGCCCGAATCAGCGATGAATCACTGTGCGTCGGATAACCAACCGTGTCGGTCACTGCGTTCCAGACGAACTCTGCCACCGGCAGGTTTCGCCGACACAACCACATCTATAACGCTAGGGTCTCGAAAACGTCACAGCGCGATATCGCACTTTTGGCGCCACCCCCGACGCACTGAACCGCTACCTCGCCTGGCCCCCGACGTGCCTGCGGGGCGACGTCTCTGCGGCGTCGACCACTGGCTTTCTCGCTCATCGGGAAGGTGGGTTCGCCGCACCACCATTCCGCAATACCTTCTGTGACATGGATAACATTGTCGACGTACTCGTCATCGGATCGGGCGCTGCCGGATCGGCCGCAGCGCTCCAAGCGCACGCCGACGGCGCATCGGTCGTGATTCTGGAAAAGAGCGGACCTGATTCCGCGGGCGGCAACACTCGACTGTCCGGCAGTGGATGGTTCGTCAACCAGGACCCCGCTGCCGCCCGAACCTTCCTGCGTTCGTTGAACGGGGAGTTCCCCGTTGCCGAGGACGTCATCGATGCCTGGGCCGAGAACACTCACGGACTGTCCGACTGGATCCGCAGTCTGGGTGCAACTGTAGCGATGACCGGCGATTTCCATTCCGCGGCAGAGTTCGCCGAACTTGACGGAAGTTCTTGTTACGCAGGGATGGACACCGTCGAAGGGAAGATGGGCAATGAACTTCTCTACCGGTTCCTCGTCTCCGCTCTCGCTGAACGCGGCGTCACAACACTATTCGACACCGAAGCCACCGGACTGCTGACGGATGAATCCGGAGCGGTGACCGGAGTCGAGATCCGTTCGGGTGAAAAGACTTCGCAGATCCAGGCACGCCGGGGCGTCATCCTTGCCACCGGAGGATTCGAAGCAAATCCGACGATGGTGCGCGACTACTTGCGTCTGGAGAATCCGAAGATCTGGGGCTCACCATCGGCAACCGGCGACGGTCACCGCATGGCACAGGCCGTGGGCGCCGATCTGTGGCACATGAACAACATGATGACCATTACGGGAATTCCCGGCGACCTCGAAAATCCGACTGGATTCTTCCTCGCACTGTGGAACGCGCACAACTATGTGTTCCTCAGCCGGGAAGGTAGACGCTTCACCGACGAGTCAGCCGAAATGCGGCATGGTCATGTGTTCAGAGAGGGTTCTTACCAACACTTTCCGGTGCAACCGATGAACGTCGTCTTCGACGAGACGATGAGGTTGGCCGGACAGCTGAGCCCCGGCCGCGACGCACTGCCCGTCGGCCACAGGGTTCTCGACGAAGGGTACGAGTGGAGCTCGGACAATCAAGCCGAGATCGACAAGGGATGGATCCTAAAGGCGGACACGCTCGCCGAACTCGCCGAGAAACTCGGACTGGACCCAACAGTCGTGGAAACGAGCGTGCGACGCTACAACGAGGCGTGCGCGGACGGCATCGACCATTCGTTCGGCCGCAATCCCGAAACTTTGGCCCCGGTGGCTACCGCTCCGTTCTACGCCGTCTCCGGGTCGCCACTGCTGGGATGGAGTAGCGGTGGGCCGCGCCGCGACGGTCATTCCCGCGTACTCGATACTGCCCGCAATCCAATTCCTGGCCTCTACGCCGCGGGCGCGGTCAGTTCCACCTACAGCGCGGCCAAGGACGGCGGATTCCACATTGCCGACGCCTTCGCATTCGGCCGTGTCGCCGGGGCCCATGCCGCCGCGCGTAAAGCTTGATATCGCCGGCCTTTCGACTGACTAGCCACGCACGATTACGTGGCTGGTCAGTTGTGGTCGATCGTCACGCAGATGAATCCTCTGCGCCGGATGAAACCGGGATTCGTACCGGGACGCTATCGCCTCGGCCGTCCCGTAATAGCTCACATCGCGCGGACGTCCCTTCGCACGCCGCAAGGACTCGTCGAAGCTTGCTTCAACCCAGATTCGTAGGTCGAACTGATCTCGCATCAGTCCGCGAAAAAGCAGCACTCCCTCGACGATCACAATGGCGCGATCCGGGACTCGTGGCTTCGACACCACAGATTCGTCTGTCTCCGGATCAGTCGAGACGTAGGAAATTTCGGTAACTTCGGCCAACCGTAGCGGCACCATCACACGGCTACTCAGGTTCGAATAGTCGTACGCATCCTCGAGATACCCACGCACCGTGTCAGGATCTTTGTTCCGTACCGCTTTCGCAGTCGAGAACTCGTCCCCATGGATCATGATGAAGTCATGGCCCGACTTCGAGATACCGGCAGCCAACTCGTCCGCGATCGTCGATTTTCCGGAAGCCTCGATTCCCGAGATCCCGACAAAAGTGCGTCCGGCCCGATCTTCGTGGCAGCGCACGACGTGCTCGACTAGAGAACCCGAATCATCCGCGCCGAAGGTCTTCTGCCGATTCACACCCGAGCAGCCTTGACCTCGTCGAAGAACGCGATGACGGCTGCCTCGTTCTCCGGCGGAACAGTCAGCGATGCCCGTGGACCCGCTACCGCGATCGAGTCGTCGGCGAGCCTGTTCCCGATGGTGAGTTTCAGTCCCGACTTCGACGGTTTCGCCTTCACCGCAATGTGTTCGACATGCCAACGAGCCACTTCGCTCGTGCTCGCGGCGGTGCGGTCGAAGACCTCCACCGTGCGGTGGTCGAGGACCATCACGATGTTGGTCCCGACGGTGACTTCCAGATAGCGCCGTTCCGCCACGGTATACGCCTTTCGGTTAGGTGAAACCGACGCTACACACCGTGGCGGAACTCAGCGTGTCAAAACCTCAGCTGTTCAAGATTTCAGCTGTTCAAGATTTCAGCTGTTCGAAACCTCAGCGGGACGAACTTCCTGCATCCACCGGCAGGGCGACCGACGTGATGTAGCGAGCCTCGTCGGAAGACAGGAACAGAGCAGCGTTCGCTACGTCCACCGGTTCGATCCACGGAATGGCGAGCATGTTCATCGTCATCGCTGCGGCAGCAAATTCTTCGCGCGTCGGGTTCTCGAGATCGGGGCGGAACTTGCCGCGCACCAACGGGTTTTGAATCATGAGGGTGTCGACGTTGGTGGGATGGACCGTATTGACGCGTACGTTGTGCGGAGCCAGTTCCTTTGCCAGCGAACGCATCAGACCAACGACTCCATGCTTGGCTGCGGTGTAGTGCGCGACTCCGACCAGCCCCCGAAGTCCGGCGATGGAGCTTGTGAGTGTCATCGATCCCCCGCCCCGCGCGATCAAGTGCGGAGCCGCGACGGTCGTGGTGTGCCACACGCCAGTCAGATTGACGTCCAGCATGGTCTGCCACATCGTTTCCGACATGGTCAGGGCCCCGTCGGAGGACGTGATACCAGCTGTAGCGCAGACGATGTCGAGGCCACCGAGCGTTCCGACGGCCGAGTCCACGGCACTGCGTAGTGCCTCGAGATCCCGAACGTCCACTACCGCAGATTCGACCTTTCGCCCCAGCGCCCGGATCTGCGCCACTGTCTCATCGAGATCGGCCTCCGTCGCGGGCGGCGTGACTGTGGTTTCCACCGAAGTGCACACGTCGACCGCGATGATGTCCGCGCCCTCTTCGGCAAAACGCACGGCCTGAGCCCGCCCGATTCCTCGTGCCGCACCCGTGATCAGCGCGATCTTGCCTTCCAATCGAGAAGTCATCAATTCACACTTTCTGGGTCAGGCCGGCGTCGACAATCAACTGACAGCCGGTCATGTAGCGGGACTCCGCGGATGCGAGAAACAGGACCGCATTACTGACGTCCACCGGATCGACCCAGGGAACGGGCAGCAAGTTGCGAGCGCTGAGCACTGCAGCAGCGTCTGCTTCGGTGGGATTCTCGATGTCCGGGCACAGGTTCGCGAACACTCGCTCGTTGATGATCATCGGGGTACGTACCGAACCCGGATGCACGGAGTTGACGCGGATACTCTGCGCCCCCAACTCGTTGGCCAGCGTTCTGGCCAGGCCCACCACGGCATGCTTGGCTGCGCTGTAATGACTTGCTCCGGCAATACCTTTGATTCCCGCTGTCGAGCTGACCAGAACGACGGATCCACCGTCGCCGAAGTGCGGAACGCAGGCCTTGACGGTGTGCCACGCCCCGGTCAGATTGACGTCCAGCGAGCGGTTCCACACTGCAGGATCGATGGTCCACGACGGTCCCGGCGTGTCGTACACACCTGCATTCGCGACCACGACGTCCAACCCGCCGAGTTCGGTAACGCACTCGGCCACGACGGCGGCCAGACCGTCGAAGTCCCGAATATCCGCCACACCGGTCACCGCGATACCGCCTCGATCACGCACTGCCTGAGCGGTTTCCGCCAACCCCGATTGTGCCTGTTCGACATCCAACGCGATCACGGACGCGCCTTCCTCGGCGAGCCGCTCACAGTGTGAGCGTCCCATTCCTCCGGCAGCACCCGTCACGAGTACCCGCTTGCCCTCCAGCCGGCTCATGCGTGCACCGTGCTGTTCAGTTCGAAGCCTCGGTATCCCGCTGCTGCCACGTCTGCACAGATGTCGGAGTAGACACCGAAGCCTCCGATGAAGGGCATGAATATCCTCGGCTTTCCCGGGATGTTGGCTCCCATGTACCAGGAGTTCGCGGATGGGAACAATGTTGCCGACGCCCGGCGTGAGCACTCCTCGAGCCAGTTGTCCACGGCTTCGGCACTCGGCTCGATGGTGTCGATCCCCGCCGAATCGAGGTGGTTGATCGCGTCGGCGATCCAGTCGACGTGCTGTTCGGCAGCGAGAATCATGTTGGACAGCACACTCGGGCTGCCCGGCCCGGTGACGATGAACAGGTTCGGGAAGCCGTGAACTCCCAAACCAAGATAGGTTCTCGGACCCGCATGCCAGTTCTCTCGCAAGGTCTCGCCGTTGCGGCCACGGATCTCGATGCGATCGAGTGCCCCGGTCATCGCATCGAAACCGGTGGCGAACACCAATGCGTCGAGTTCGTAGTGCGAGTCGGTCGTCTTGATCCCGGCCTCGTCGATTGCCTCGATCGGTGCGCTCTTGAGATCGACCAGGCTCACGTTGTCACGGTTGTAGCTCTGGTAGTAGTCGGTGTCCGTCACGATCCGCTTGGTCCCGATGGGGTGGTCGTTCGGGATCAGCAGGTCGGCGATCGCCTGATCTTCGCCCCCCGATCTGATCTTGGCCTCGGCAAATGCGGCCGCCGTCGCGTTGGCGTCGATGTTGCTGGTCTGGTCTGCGAAGGTTTTGGCGAACAGAACACCGCCGAGCTTCCACCGCTCCTCGTAGGCCGCGTTCCTCTCGGCCTCGGACACCTCGAGCGCGCTGCGAGGATCCGAAACGAACGGAGATCCACCGCCACTGCGCTTGGACAGCGCTCGACGCTCGGCGTAGTCGGCCTTGATCTCTGCGCGTCGTTTGTCATCGAGAGGCGTGTTTCCCGCCGGCACACTGTAATTCGCGGACCGCTGGAACACGAAGAGGTGATCGGCCTGCTCGGCGATCAACGGAACGGACTGGATGCCCGACGATCCGGTGCCGATCACTCCCACTCGCTTGCCGGTGAAATCGACGCCCTCGTGCGGCCAGAAGCCGGTGTGGAAGACCTCACCGCCGAAAGTCTCGCGACCTGCAATGTTCGGAACGTTCGCGGTCGAGAGGCTGCCCGTGGCGCACACCACGAACCGCGAGGTGACGTCATGACCACCGTCGGTGTGCACTCGCCACGTCGACGAGTCCTCGTCGAACTGTGCGCTCAGGACACGGGTATCGAAAGTGAACCCACTGCGTAGGTCGAAGCGATCGGCGACGTGATCGAGGTAGGACAGGATCTCCGGTTGCGCGGCGTACTTCTCGCTCCAGTCCCAATCCTGTTGCAACTCTTCGGAGAACGAGTAGGAGTAGTCGAAACTCTCGACATCGCAGCGTGCGCCCGGGTAGCGGTTGAAGTACCACGTGCCGCCCACTCCGGAGCCCGCCTCGAAGCCGTGGACACGCAGCCCCTGCTCGCGAAGTCGGTGCATGGCGTACATGCCGGCGACGCCGGCGCCGATGACTACGACGTCGAGTGGTGCGGTAGAGAAGTCAGGATCGGTCATGGTGGCCACGCTACGAGTGGGTTGAATGGTAGAGGAACAGGTTCTCCCGCTGGGTGGGCGGAGAGCGCTGTGTCCACCGATCGGGGGACAGCGATGTCGTCCAGCACTCGGACCCGTAGGTGGACAGACCCGAAGGGATTTCGGGGCCATAGTTGTCTCATCACAGAAACACACGGTCACCGAGACCGACAAATCGAGGAGAACATGATGAGCACCAACACAATTCGACCTGAAGCACTTTCCTTCTCCGGCCTCAGCATGGCAGCTCTGGTTGCCCGCTCCGCCGGTGCGAACACGGTGAAGTCGATGACCGACACATCCGTCACGACGGCGATGATCAGCAATTCGGGTCGCGGGGCCCTGTATCTGGTCGACGCATCCAACCCGAACGGCGACTGGGTCGTCCCGCCGGCGGACTACATCCTCCCCAACATGAACGTGAACGTTGTGGCCACGAGCAAGAACCAGAACGACTTCCCCATCGTGCTCACGTACCGCTCCGACGACGGTGGAGTGTTTGTCTTCAGTGCTACCAACTCGAAGACCAGGGCGGATGCCGGAGGTACGTACGCCCCCGACAGCCACGACGTCACGGTGACGATGACCTCGGGTTACCCGGCCATGAACGTCACGTACGTGCTTCGGTGACGCTTGCTCACTCCAACAATCCCTGCCGCATTGCAGCGGCGACGGCGGCGCCTCGATCGTTGACTCCGAGTTTCTCGTAGAGGCGCTGCACGTGAGTTTTGACGGTGGAGGGCGCAAGAAAGAGTTGTGAGGCGATGACCGGGATGCTGGCGCCCTGCGCGATCAATCCGAGAACCTCACGTTCGCGGGCGCTGAGCGTCGGACCGGACGGTTCACTACGACGCCGAACCTCTCCTACCAATCCGGCGGCGATACTGGGCGGCAACACATCTCGTCCCGCAGCACAGTCGAGCACGGCGCTCACGATCTCGGCGCGAGTCGATTCCTTCGGCAGGAATCCGGCAGCACCGGCTTGCAGGGCCTGGTACACGACAGACGATTCGTCGTGAGCGCTGAGCAGAAGCACACGCGTCGGAAGTTCGTCTCGAACGACTGCGGCGGCGACCTGAGTTCCATCCAGGTGCGGCATCCGGAAGTCGAGCAGCGCGACCTGCGGGCGTAGTTCGCGGATCATTGCGAGCGCTGCTGCGCCGTCGTCGGCCTCGCCCAGGACGTCGATGCTGTCACTGCCGGTCAGAGCCCGAACCACGCCCTCACGGAACAGTGGGTGATCGTCGCCGACCACCACGGAAACCTTGCCGGCCAGCGGCTTCGTGCCTTCGCGCATTGCTCACTTTCTCACGCCCGTACCAGCAATGCGAGCACTTACGCCTCCCCCGATCGGGGGACAAGAGATTCAACCCCGCCACGGCCCCGTCGGCGGACATACAGCAGCACTCCTTCGCGACAAGATTGATTCATCGCCGAGAACGGCAACCACACACCATCCCAGGAGCAGACATCATGCGTACCAACACCACTCGCTTCGTAGCAGTCACCGCAATCGCCCTCGCTGTCGGCGGAACCGCACTGGGAACCGCAGCGATCGCCAACGCCGGCACTATGCCCACCGACGGCCCGACGGTTGCCATGACCATCACCAACAACACCGACAACCCGATGCTGCTGGACAGCGCGTCCAACCCCTACGGACAGTGGATCAACGGCCCCCGCTCCTACCTGGCCCCGCACACCCCCGAGATCGTCACCGCCTACAGCAGCGATCCCCGCGGTATCGGTGTCGACGTCACCTACAACGTCGCCGACGGCGTCCAGACGGTCATGGCTGCCAACAACTACGTCGGCAACCCCACCCTCGACGGGACTCGCATCATCGGCGACCCGACGCACGTCATCCTCACCGACTACATGGCCACCGGCTACCCCACGATGAACGCCTCCTACGACGTCTTCACGCAGAACTGAACCAAGCGTTGATGCAACCACGAACTTGATCCGCTACGGCCCACGACCCGGTATCCGCATGGATGTCGGGACGTGGTGTGCGCTGACCAGCTCAGACGCGTTCGACCAACACGCAGCGGGCGCCACTGAAGATCGTGGGCATGCACTTGTTGCAGTGGATGCACAGTGATTGGGTATCGGATTCGGCCGCGATCCGATTGATCAGATCCGGTTCTCTGAGCAGCGCCCGTGCCATGGCGACGAACTCGAACCCTTCCGCCATTGCGGTATCCATGCCCGCTTTGTCCGTGACACCCCCGAGCAGCACGAGCGGCAACTTCACCGCAGCACGAATCTGCCGAGCCTCTTCCAGCATGAACAACGGCTTGTACGGATAGGTATGCAACATGCTCTTCCCCACCAACTGCACACCGAGTCGAACAGGTTGCGGCATCGCCGCGGCGAACTCGCGGATCGGCGCATCGCCCTTGAACAGGTACATCGGGTTGAGCAGTGAACTGCCCATCGTCAACTCGAGCGCGTCGACGCTTCCGGATGCTTCGAGCCACTGCGCCACCTGGATTGCTTCGTCCACCCAGAATCCGCCTGGCACACCGTCGTCCATGTTCAGCTTGGCCAAGATCGCGACCTTGTCACCGACGGCATCGCGCACACTGCGTGCAGTTTCGAGTACGACGCGAGCCCGGTTCTCCAGCGATCCGCCGTAGGAGTCCTTACGACGGTTGAGTTTCGGGCTCAGGAACGAGCTCGCGAAATAGTTGTGACCGAAGTGGATCTCGACGGCGTCGAATCCTGCCTCGACGGCAAGTCGCGCAGCGCTCCCGTGCGCGGCCGCAATTCTGGTGATGTCCGCTGTCGTGGCAGTGCGAATCATCCTCATGCTCAACGGATTGAACGAACTCGACGGTGCCAGCGCGGGCAGTCCGGTCGACTTCTGATTCGCCACGGGACCGGCATGGCCGAGCTGCGCCGACGCAGCAGCACCTTCGGCGTGAATGGCATCGGTGAGCCGCCGAAGCCCGGGGAGGGCATCGGGCCGCATCCAGAGCTGGCCGTATTCGGTGCGCCCTTCCGGTGCGACGGCGCAATACGCGACGGTGGACATCCCGACTCCGCCGGCGGCTGGGCGACGATGGAACTCGATCAGCTCGTCGGTGACCAGGGCGTCGGGAGTTTTGCCTTCGAATGTCGCGGACTTGATGATTCGATTTCGAAGGGTCACCGGGCCGAGCTTCGCCGGGGCGAGCACGTCGGGAGCAGTGGTCATCGAGTTTGCCTCTCGCGGGAGTTGTTTGCAGGACGGTAGATCGATGGCCCCGAGCCGGCTAGGGCCCGTGCCACGGAGCGGGAAACGGCTTCAGCCCGGCCGAGGTGGCCGGGCTGAAGCCGTCATTGCAGGTCAGACGCGTCCGAAATACGCATCCTTGAGCACTGCCAGGTCGTCGATGTCCTTGGCATCGGCGTCGAGAACCACCTTGCCGATGTCGAGGACCGTGACATGATCGGCGACGCTCATCGCGGCCTCGACTGCCTGCTCGACCAGTAGAACAGCCAGGCCGGTTTCCTTGAGTTGTTGGACGCGGTCCATCACCTCACCGACGATCACGGGAGCGAGACCGCCCGAAGGTTCGTCGAGAAGGAGCAACCTAGGCTGCGCCATCAGCGCTGCGCCGATCGCGAGCATCTGCTGCTGACCGCCCGACATGGAACCGGCGGGAAGCGAACGCTTCTCCCCCAGGATCGGGAACATCTCGTACATCGATTCGACGGATTCCATAAGCTCGCCGCGCTTTGCCTTGCGGGTGTACCCGCCCAGCAGGAGGTTCTGCTCGACGGTCTGCTTGTGGAAGACCCGCTTGCCCTCCTGCACGTACGCCATCCCCTGTCGTACCCGTTTGTGCGCGGGGACTCCGGTGATGTCGGCGCCGTCCATCTCGACGGTTCCGGAGGCCACCTTGTTGAGGCCGGACAGGGCACGGAGCGTGCTCGTCTTGCCTGCGCCGTTGCGTCCGAGCAGGGCGGTCACCTGACCGGGATAGACGTCGAACGAGACATCCCAGACGACGCGCAGATCGCCGTACCCGGTCTGCAAGTTTCGGACCTTCAGAATCGGTTCCATCACTTCACCTCACTGGTCTGATGGTCTACCGCGCCGATTTCTTCGAGAAGTGCTTCTTCGTCGCCGGACTTGACTCCGAGGTACTCGCTCAAGACGCGTGGGTGATGTTCGATGGTTGCCGCATCGCCGGTGGCGATCACCTGCCCTTGCGCCAGCACGACTATCTCGTCGGCCAGCGAGAGGACGAGGCGGAAGTTGTGCTCCACCAACACCACTGTCGCCCCGGCATCTCGCAGTACCCGGATCAGATCTGCCAGGCGTTCGAGTTCGTCCTCGTCGAGTCCGGATGCCACCTCGTCGAAGAGGACGACCCTCGGTTCGGCGATGACGGCGCGAGCAACCTCGAGCATGCGACGCATCCCCAGGGGCAGCGACGTCGCGATCTCGTTGCGCAAGTGCGACATCCCCACGAGTTCGAGGACACGCTCGGCCTCGACGATGTCGGCCTTCGCGATCCTGCGGAAGCTGGGCAGGCGAAGCACAGCCGACGCCATCGACGCTCGGTGCACCGAATAACGTCCGGATGCAACAGCTTCCAGAACCGTGATGTTTTCCGGAATCGTCGGAGTTTGGAACGTGCGCGCCACACCCACGCGCGCCACCTTGTGCGGCGACGACTGCGAGACCACCGTGTCACCGATCGTGATCACGCCCGCATCTGCGGTGTAGAAGCCGCAGATCATGTTGAGCATGGTCGTCTTACCCGAACCGTTGGGTCCGATCAACGCGGTGACCTTACCGGCCTCTGCGGTCAGGGTTGCCGCATTGAGCGCCTGGTTGCCACCGAACGCTTTGGACACTCCGTCGACCACCAACCGTGCTCCGTTGATCGGCGCCAGTTCCGGTGTCCCACCGCTGTTTTCCTTTGCGGTGACTACGCCCAGGCCGGCCTTGCGATCGAGTTTCGAGACGATCGCTCGCCCGACCTTGGTCAAACCCCTGGAGAGAAGCACACCGCCGATGATCAGGAAGCCGCCGTAGAAGATCAGCGAATACTCCTGGAACGCCGTCGACTGGTTGGGACCGAGCTGCATGATCGCGGCACCGACCACGGCGCCGTACACACTTGCCGCACCGCCGAGGATCGACGCCGCCAGAACTGCTGTGGCAAAGGTGAACCCGAAGGCTTCCGGCGAGATGAACAGGTCGGTGTTGGCGAACAGCGCACCCGCCAGACCGGCGGGGAACGCACCGATGGCATAACCGAGCAGCTTCATCCGGAACACCGATACACCCTGCGACGACGCCAGAACCGGCGACTGCTTGAGCGTGCGGAACGCGATGCCGTGGCGCGAGACCACCAGGTTACGCATCACCGCGAACCAGAGCACGGTCACGACGACGACCACCATGTAGTACTGCTGGGTGTCGAGTTCGGAACCGAAGAACGTCGGCGGCTCCATACCGGTGAGGCCGTTTCGGCCGCCGGTCTTGCCACCGAAGATCGCCAGTACGTCCGGTACCAGCAGAACCAGGAAGAACGACGTCATCGCCAGGGACCAGTTGCCCAGGCGCAGACCGGGAACACCGGTCAGGATTCCGACCGCCAGTGCCACTGCTCCGGAGGCAGC
This sequence comes from Rhodococcus sp. EPR-134, assembly GCF_001647205.1. NCBI lineage: Bacteria > Bacillati > Actinomycetota > Actinomycetes > Mycobacteriales > Nocardiaceae > Rhodococcus > Rhodococcus sp. EPR-134. The sequence goes on along the minus strand of NZ_LVCT01000716.1, from coordinate 6,514 downwards.
AAGCTGGAGCAGAATGTCGGTGTGACCTGCCTGGGACATCAGACCCGCGGTGTAGGCACCGGCCGCGTACATCGCGGCCTGGCCGAGTGCCAGTTCACCGGCAAAGCCGAGGCTCAAGTTCAGGCCACTGACCACAAGTGCCAGGATGCAGGCCAATTGAATCTGACGTGATGGCGACAGGTCGAGTCCCATCACGGGCAGCAGCAGGATCACCACGGCCAGGACGAGTGGGATGATCCAGCTCGGTAGGGAACGGAAAGTCCGCCACGCACTTACCATCTCACACCACCCGTTCTCGGACATTGCCGAACAGTCCTGCCGGTTTGACCATCAAGATGACGATCAGCACCGTGAAGACGGCGATATTGCTGTACTGACTTCCCGCCCACAGGGCGGTGAACGATTCCACCAGGCCGACGGTCAGACCGCCGATCAAAGCGCCAGGCAGAGAGCCGAACCCGCCGATCGCCAACGCCACGAATCCCTTGAGGGCCAACGCTGCACCCAACGTCGCAACTGCAAACGTCTTGGGACCGACGAAGAGTCCGAGGACACCGGCCAAGGCACCCGAGAAGGCAAACGCTCCCAGCGCCAACCGTCGTACGTTGACTCCTCGCAGCATCGCCGCTTCACGATCCTCGGAGATGCCGATCAGAGCCAGACCCGTCATCGTTTTCTTCGAGACGTAACTCAACCCGACGACCAGTGCGATCGCCGCAACCAGCAGAGCGATCTCGACCGGGTAGGTGCGGCCGCCGAGCAGGGTGATCGGTTCGTTCGATCCGAAGAACGGAACCGTGAGAGGTTCACTACCCCAGATCAATTGAGTGGCGCCGTTGAGCAGAGTTGCGACACCCAACGTCGTGACCAACTGGTTCTGGTGATCGGCCACCGGTCTGATCGCGACGATCTCCTCGACCGAGGCGAGGAGCATCACGGTCACGGTAGCCATGACGGCCACCACGAGAACGGGGAGTTTCAGGGTCACCAGACCCGTGTAGGCGACAAAGGTGCCCACCATCATCAGCTGAGCTTGAGCGAAGTTGAATGTGTTGGAGGAAACGAAAACGATGTTGTACCCGATGGCAACCAGCACGTAAACCGCGCCGAGCGCCAATCCGGACCACAGAATGGTCATGACGCAGCCGGGTTTCCGAACTGACCGTTGAGGATCTTCGTCGGGCTGATGAACTTCAGCTCGCTGGTGTCCGGGTTCGGGCCGTGGTTGTCGGAGCTGAAGTTGTAGCGCGAGAGGAATGCGGTCTTGGCATTCTCCTGGACCTCAGTGGTTTCCAGTGCTTCGGCGAGCTTCTTCGGATCGGTCGAACTGCCGACCTTCTCCGCTGCCGCCGCGACGAGGGGGAATGCGTCGTAGTTGTCTGCGAGGATCAGCGTCGACGGGATGGAGCCCAGCGAAGCCATCGTGTCCACCATCGTGTTGACGAGTGCGTTGTTCGGATCGAACACCGTGCTGCTGAACACCTGCGTCACCAGGTTCTTCACCTGCGGGGTGCCGAGCACACCGGCCGGCGGATCATTCGCGATCAGGTTGGTGGCAGACACCGAGGTGTTTCCGACCAGCGGCACGTCCCAGCCGAGTCGCTCGAGGCTTTGCAACACGTATCCGAGAGGAGCGCCGTACGCATCCAAGGCGATTGCCGCGGCACCCGAATTCTTGAGCGACTGCAACTGCGCCGTCATGTCCAAAGCGGCGGCGTCGTACTCCTCGTTACCGGCGGCCTTCAGACCTGCGGATTGCAAAGCACTGGTCATTTCTTCGCCGAACAGCTCACCGTAAGCGGTGCTGCCGTGCAAGACTCCGACGCTGCTGTAACCCTTGGACTTCGCGTACTCGGAAATTCCGCGAGCGGTATCGGTCGCACCCGGAGCCAGATCGAAGTTGAGCGGGAACTTCGAGGGGTCCGTCGAATCGGGCGAGGGAGCCATGCTCATCGAGAGAATGTTGTTCTGCTTGAGGATCGGCAGAACCGCAGCCGCGATCGACGACGGACCCGAGTTCAGGTAGAGGTCAGGCTTGTTCCCCGAATTGATGGCTTCGCGCAGCTTGGTGACGGCGATGGTTGCGTCACCCGCGTCGTCCACCGTAGTGAGCTCGATCTGACGGCCACCGATCCCCCCGGCTTCGTTCTGGACCTGAACGCCCGCCTTGGTGGCGAGCAGCGAGGTCTGCGAATTAGCCGCGAGGACTCCCTGTGCACTGATCCCGCCGGTCAGCAGCACACGGTAGGGCGAGTCCGCACCTCCGTCGGACTCCGAAGAACCACTGCACCCTGCAAGAGCCAGAGCCGTCACGGCAACTGCCGCAACAAGAATGGGCCGACGATTCATGTCTGCACTCCTAGAACACATGTATGCACCGAACGTCAGGCGAATACCTGACGAAAGAATGATCGGCCGGTGGACGTGCCTGATTTCGAGCACCAGCCAACCAAGCGACCGCTTGATGATCTAGCAAGCAGTTGCTTGGGATGGAGCATAGAATGTGATCTGGATAACGTCAAACGCTGAAAAGTGGAGTCATGGAAGCGGACGCTATGCACATTGAGGCGGCGTCGACAGATCTCTTCCCGCTGGGTGGAAACGCCGAAACGGCTCCACGCCCTGGCGGATTCGACGAAATGAATCCGACAGGGCGTGGAGCCGTTTGTGTAAAGGTCCGACTATCTCTGGTTGCGGGGCTTCCAGACCACCAACGCGTTGTTGCGCGGAATCGGCACGAGATCCCGGCGATAGCCCGCATGGACTTTCGCGATCTCCTCGGCCAATTCGCGGACGCGATGCTGCAGAGCCTCGACCTGGTTGGTCAGTTCGATGATTCGTTTGATTCCGGCAAGGTTGACTCCCTCGTCCTGCGAAAGCCGTTGTACTTCACGAAGAAGCGCAACATCGCGCGGGGAGTAGCGTCGTCCGCCACCGGTGGTTCGATGCGGGGTGACCAACCCGAGTCGGTCGTAGTTACGCAAAGTCTGCGCGTGCATTCCGGCCAACTCGGCTGCTACCGAGATCACGAAGATCTGAGCGTCAGGATCGACCGTCGCATCCCATTGATTCTGCGGTCGCTCTGTCATCATGCACCGGCCCACCCGGCCCGTGGATCGAACCCGCTCGCCTTCTCGGCTTCGAGATAGGTTTTCAGCGCTTCGATCGCCGGGTCGTCCAACTTCTGCGGAACGGATACCTTGACCGTGACCAGAAGGTCACCGGCACCGTCCGGCCGCTTGGGGATACCGCGTCCGCGAACTCGCAGAATGCGTCCGTCCACCGTTCCAGCCGGAACCTTCACTCCGACACGGCCTTCCAAAGTCGGCACGGACAGTGTCGTTCCCAGCACCAGCTCGCCGTAGCTCACCGGAACCGTCAGTGTCAGGTCGTCGCCGTTGCGTCCGAAGACACTGTCCGGCTTGACGCGGATGTTGACGAACAGGTCGCCGGCCGGAGCGCCGCGGAGTCCCGCTTCGCCCTTGCCCTTGAGTCTGATCTTCTGACCGTCACTCACACCGGCAGGCACGCGAACCGTGATGGTCCGTGTGCGATTGGTGACGCCGCTACCGTGGCAGTCTTCACACGGCGAGTCGATGATCGAGCCGGTTCCCCGGCAATCGTCACACGGCTCACTGAATCCGAAGGCGCCCTGGTTCCGGCTGACCACGCCGGTTCCGTTGCAATGTGGGCACACTCGCGGGCTGGTGCCTGGCTTTGCGCCGCTGCCGTGACACGTGGTGCACGACGTAGGGCTGGTCAGACGAAGAGGGACGGTGACACCGAGCGCTGCTTCACGGAAGGCGAGCGTCGTCTCGGTCTCGAGATCCTTGCCTCGACGCGGGCGGCTGGGCGCAGCTGTTCGCTGGCCCGCTCCCCCGCGGTTGAACAATCCGCCGAAGATGTCTCCGAGACCCGAGTCCTGCCCACCGGCCCCGCCGCCGAACAGGTCGTTGATGTCGAAACCACCAGCGCCGGGGTTGAATCCGCCGCCGCCCTGCGCGCGGGGGCCGAAGCCGCCGCTGGCAAAGAGGCGCCGAGCCTCGTCGTACTCCTTGCGCTTGTCCGGATCAGACAGAACGGCATGAGCTTCACTGACGGACTTGAAACGCTCTTCGGCCTTCGCATCGTCAGGGTTGGCGTCGGGATGAAGATCCCGAGCCAGCTTGCGATACGCCTTCTTGATTTCGTCGGCCGTCGCGGTGGACGAGACGCCCAGCTCCTTGTAGAAGTCCTTCTCGATCCACTCCCGTTGACTCACTGGGCGTCTCCTCCTCTCACTGTTACTTCGCTTCTTGTTCTGAACCGTCTGCAGGCTTGTCGCCTACCCGGTCCGTCACGGCCACCATTGCGGTCCGAAGGACCCGGTCGCCGAGCTTGTATCCCTTGCGCATGACCGTCCCGAGTACCGGGTCGTGGCCTTCGCCTTCATGTTGCACCGCTTCGTGGAGCGCGGGATCGAAATCGTCACCCTCGCTACCGAAGTCGGTCAAACCCAGACCCGTCAGGGTCGTGTTGAGTTTGTCTGCGAGTGCACGCAGTGGACCCGATTCGAGGTCACCGTGTGCCCGAGCGCGATCCAGGTCGTCGAGAATTCCGATGAGCTCGGTGATGACCGAAGCCCGCGCGGTTTCCTTGATGACCTGCTTGTCACGCTCGACGCGACGACGGTAGTTGGTGAACTCCGCCTGAAGTCGCTGCAGATCCGCAGTCCGTTCGGCGAGCTGATCGGTGGCGGATGCTTCCTCCACGATCGACTCTGCTTCCTGAACTACCCCTGTGTCTTCCGAGTCGAGCGGCGGCAGGGATTCCCCCGCCGCCTCTCCCTGTGCACCGGTCTCGGGGTCGACCGGGTTGTTCTCGGGGTTGTCCGAGGTCACTTCTTGTCCGAGTCGGTGGGCTCGTCGACAACCTCGGCGTCGACGACGTCGTCGTCATTGCCTGCGCCGTCGGTGTTTCCGGCCTCGTTTGCAGCGGAAGCCTCGTAGATGGCCTGGCCCAGAGCCTGCGACTCGGTGCCCAGCTTCTCCACTGCGGTCTTCACTGCAGCGATGTCGGTGCCTGCCAGGGCGTCGTTGACGTCCTTGACCGCTGCCTCGACCTTGGTCAGGATCTCCTCGGAGACCTTGCCCGCGTTCTCACCTTCACGCTGCTCCTTGACGAACTTCTCCGTCTGGTGGACCAGCGACTCGGCCTGGTTGCGAACCTCTGCCTCTTCGCGACGGGCCTTGTCTTCCTCGGCGTGAGCCTCGGCGTCCTTGACCATGCGCTCGATCTCTTCCTTGGACAGACCGGAGCCGTCCTGGATCTTGATCGTGTTTTCCTTGCCGGTGCCCTTGTCCTTCGCCGTCACGTGCACGATGCCGTTGGCGTCGATGTCGAAGGTGACCTCGATCTGCGGAACGCCACGCGGGGCGGGCGGCAGATCGGTGAGCTCGAAGGAGCCGAGCAGCTTGTTGTGCGAAGCGATTTCGCGCTCACCCTGGAAGACCTGGATCTGCACCGAAGGCTGGTTGTCGTCAGCGGTGGTGAAGGTCTCGGAACGCTTCGTGGGGATCGTGGTGTTGCGCTCGATGAGCTTGGTCATCACGCCACCCTTGGTTTCGATGCCGAGGGAAAGCGGCGTGACGTCGAGGAGCAGAACGTCCTTGACCTCACCCTTGAGCACACCGGCCTGGAGTGCGGCGCCGACGGCGACGACCTCGTCCGGGTTGACGCCCTTGTTGGGCTCACGGCCACCGGTCAGTTCACGAACCAGATCGGAGACGGCCGGCATACGGGTGGAGCCACCGACGAGCACGACATGGTCGATGTCCTTGACGGCGATTCCGCTGTCCTTGATCACTGCCTGGAACGGCGCACGAGTGCGATCGAGCAGGTCCGAGGTGATCTTCTGGAACTCGCTGCGGGTGAGCTGCTCGTCCAGGAAGAGCGGGTTCTTGTCCGCGTCGACCGTGATGTACGGGAGGTTGATGGAGGTGCTCTGCGAGCTGGAGAGCTCGATCTTCGCCTTCTCCGCAGCCTCACGCAGACGCTGCAGGGCCATCTTGTCCTTGGTCAGATCGATGCCGTTCTGAGCCTTGAACTTGTCGACCAGCCAAGCGACGACGCGCTCGTCCCAGTCGTCGCCACCGAGGTGGTTGTCACCGGAGGTTGCGCGAACCTCGACGACACCGTCGCCGATTTCGAGCAGGGAGACGTCGAAGGTGCCGCCACCGAGGTCGAAGACCAGAATGGTCTGCTCGGTGTCACCCTTGTCGAGTCCGTATGCCAGTGCAGCCGCGGTGGGCTCGTTGACGATACGAAGGACGTTGAGGCCGGCGATCTGGCCGGCTTCCTTGGTTGCCTGACGCTGTGCGTCCTCGAAGTACGCGGGGACGGTGATGACGGCGTCGGTGATGTCTTCGCCGAGGTAAGCCTCCGCGTCACGCTTGAGCTTCATGAGCGTGCGGGCGCTGATTTCCTGCGGCGTGTACTTCTTGCCGTCGATTTCCACGTTCCAGTCAGTGCCGAT
>NZ_LVCT01000715.1:0-7351 GCF_001647205.1 Rhodococcus sp. EPR-134 | reverse complement strand
CACCGAGGGGGTGGTACGTGAGCCTTCGGCGTTGGCGACCACTACGGGCTCGCCGCCCTCCAGCACTGCAACTACCGAGTTGGTCGTACCGAGATCGATACCGACTGCACGAGCCATAGTGTTCCTACCTTTCGTTCTGCGGTTCTCTGCCCGAGTGGTTGATCTCGAACATGACCGCGAGTTTTTCGCTTGGTGAGCGTCCTCCGCTCAAGTTTGCCTCCGACCGTGGCCGGGAGTCAACTTGAAGTTGAGCCGAGGGCGCTCAAGCTTGTCGAAATGGTCAACTACAGCCCACGTAGATTTGTTCCCGCCTTCCCCGAAAAGCCGGAAAAGTGCGCCACATCACTTCCGTATCTCTCCGAATGGCTACGATCGGCCGGTGACCGATCCCGACAATTCTCCCGCGCGACCTCCTCGCCCGTCACCTCCACGCCCGGCACCCGAGCGACCCGACGTCTCGGTTCGGCCGCTCCGACCTGCAGCGAGCGACGAGACACCCAAAGCCGTGACATTGTCCACCTCTGCCTGGATCGGCTCGTTCGTCGTCCTGACCGGAATCGCCGGAGTGGTAGTCACCAGCCTCGACGACGTCCGGTCGGCTCTCGAAGAATCGACTGCGCGCGACAATCCCGGATACTCGTCCACCGACATCTCCGATGCCGTGACCGTCGTACTCGCGGGCAGCGGCGGCGGCGCTCTCGTCCTGGTCCTGCTCGCACTCATGAGCCTTCAACTCCTCCGCGCACGCAAGAACGCCGGGCGGGTGATGACGGCGATCGTGGGAGTCGTGAGCATCGCGGCCGGACTCGGCTTCATGTCTCTGGTCGACGGCGCAGCAGACATCGGCGCCGGAGTTCTGAGATGGGGTCCGATTCTCTACTGCGCCCTGGTCGCGGTGGCGGCGATCGCTCCGTTCGCTCCCGGTGTCAGCACCTGGCTGCGGGGACGCCGATGAAGGTTCACGTACAACTGGACTCCGCGCCGGGCGCGGGCGCTGCTCGTAGCCGTGAACTCGCGGAGACCGGCGCCGGTGGCCTGTTCACGTTCGAGGGACCACACGACGTGTTCTTCCCGCTCGTCGAAGCAGCATCGGCCGTCGACCTCGACCTGATGACCAACGTCGCCATCGCATTCCCCCGCAGTCCCATGCATCTGGCGCATTCGGCCAACGACCTGCAGTTGCTCAGTCGCGGCCACTTTCGACTTGGCCTCGGATCGCAGATCAAACCGCACATCGAAAAACGCTACAGCGCAACGTGGTCGCGTCCGGCGGCCCGCATGAAGGAGACTGTCGCAGCGGTCAAGGCGATCTTCACTGCGTGGGAGAACACCTCGACGCTGAACTTCCGCGGCGAGTTCTTCACCCACACGTTGATGCCTCCGACGTTCGATCCAGGCCCCAACCCCTATGGGCCGCCGCCCATCCTGATGGGTGCGCTCGGACCGGTGATGACCAGGACAGCTGCCGAGGTGGCCGACGGACTACTGGTCATGCCGTTCCACACGCAACGTCATTTCCTCGAACGAACACTTCCGGCCGTCGGTGCCGGTCTTCGCGAATCCGGCCGCACCCGAGACGAATTCACGATCATCCCGCAGGTCATCGTCGGCGTCGGCCGCGGCGACGATCAACTTGCCGCGGCCGCCAGAGGCGTCCGAGCCCTGCTCTCGTTCTACGGTTCGACGCCCGCATACCGTCCGGTGCTCGACGTCGAAGGGTGGGGCGAGGTCCAACCGGAACTCAATGCCCTGTCGAAGCGAGGTGGCTACACCGAGATGGCGTCGCTGATCACCGATCCGATGCTGACCACACTCGCCGTCGTCGGCACTCCCGAAGAGTGCGCCACCGATCTTCGGCGGCGGTTCGGCGAACATGCCGACGAAGTGTGCTGCTATTTCCCCGGTTACGACGTAGAACCGTCAGACGTGGCGTCGATGATCTCGTCTCTCACCTGAACCCGGTCGAACTTCTTGATCAGGCCCCCAAGGTACGGGCCAGCTCGGTCAACGACTCCCGGGCAGCGCGCAGGCTCGCGTCACCCTGCTCGATCAGAGGTGCCATCGCCGGAATACGTTGCGCCAAAGTCAGTTCCGCGGTGATGACGGAGACATCCATTCCCATCGACACCCCGAGCACCTGAACGAGTGGCGGGACGGTGTGATCGTTGGCCTCGTTTCCCGAACCCGGCGCATAGGTGTTTCCGCGGCTGGAGACGATCACCACCGGCTTACCTGCCAGAGGCTGAGTACGCGTGTCGAAAGGCACCGTAGTCCCCAGGACGTGTACGTAGTCGATCCACGCCTTCAACGTGGACGGGATCGACCAGTTGTACATCGGCGCACCGATCACGACGACGTCTGCAGCGGTAAGTTGCTCGATGACCCGAGCCTGGAGTGCTTCCGCGGCGGGATCCGGAATCTCGCCCTCGACTCGCAAGCGTGGTGCATAGTGCAGGGCCGCGTCCGCGAGGTGCGGCAAGGGATCCCGGTGCAGGTCCAACGTCACCGTCGTGTGATCCGGACTGTTCTTCGACCACTGCTGAGCGAACAGTGCGGTCAGATCACGTGAGGTCGAGTGGTGGAGTTCGGCGGACGAATCGATGTGAAGTAGCTGTGGCATCCCTCATCACTACCAGAGCGCGCTCAACTCTTCTCCGCGGCTAGATCGGATTCCGCCGCGTACTGCGCCAGCAGGACTCGTTCGCGCTCGCGACGCGGATAGAAGAACGTCACCACCGCGGCACCGGCACACACGATGATGATCGCCGCGATGTAGGCGTTTGTATCCCCGTCCAGGAAGGCGTTTTTGGCGGCGGTCATGATTTGGTCCGCGTATTGCGGGTAGCGTTCCGCGAGAACTTCGGCGCTGGAGAAGGATTTGGTGAGCGCGGCCTGAGTTTCGGGAGTCACTTCGGATGCGTTCGGCGAGGACGAGATCGCATTTCCCAACGATTTTGCGTACCCGGCCGTGAGTATTCCGCCGAGAATCGACTGCATGATGGCGCCGCCCAGGTCGCGTTGCAGGTCCGAGGTTCCCGACGCCATACCAGCGCGGTGCACGGGAACGGATCCGGTCAGCGAACGCGATGCCGGTGTGCCGGCCAGACCGACGCCGATGCCGACAAGCGCATAGGCCAGCGCGACCTGCCAATACTGTGTGCTTTCGTTCCACAGGAACAGCGCGACGAACAACCCGAGAACCACGAACAGGTAGCCGGCGAGCAGCGTGACGCGGGCGCCGTACCTTTCGATCATGGTCGCCGAGCGCGGCGCAACGATCACCATCGCCAGCGCAGCCGGAATGATCGCCGCACCGGCTGCCAGCGTCGAGTACCCGAGGACGTTCTGCAGGAACTGCTGGCCGATGAACATCGCGCCCATGAGCGAACCGAACACGACCAACCCACCCACCGCCGCGACCCAGAAGGTCGGGCGCGCAGCTACGTGAAGATCGAACAGCGGATTGGCCGCGCGTCGCTGTTGCAGGAAGAACCCGATACCCGCGACAACTGCTATCGCCCCGAGCACCAGAGCCAACGTGCCCGAACCCTTCACCGGCGCAAAGTTGATGGACAACACCAGAGCCCCGATGAAGACGATCGACACTATGCCGCCGAGGTGATCGACTCGCTCGGTCGTCTCGTTGACGTGAGCGGGAACCAACACCAGGGAACAGATCAGTGCCACAAGGGCCAAGGGAAGGGTGACGAAGAAGACCGAACCCCAGTGAAACTGCTCGAGCAGCGCCCCCGAGACGATCGGACCGAGTGCTGAAATCGCGCCACCGATTGCCGACCACATGGCAATCGCCTTGGTTCGTGCCGGTCCGGCCCACAACGCCGTGATGATTGCCAGCGTGGTCGGGAACGCCAGACCTGCCGAGACGCCTCCGACTATCCGAGCGAGGAACAGCACTTCGAAGTTCCCGGCGAATCCCGCCACGATCGACGCCGGAATGGACAGCGCCATGCCGGTGACCAGCAACATCTTGCGGCCGTATCGGTCTCCCAAGGCCCCCAGGTAGAGCACCGTTCCGGCCAGGCCCAGCGAGTAGCCGACCGCGATCAGGTTCAGTTGCGTCTGACTGGCGTCGAAAGCCCGCCCGATATCGGGCAAAGCGACATTCGCGACCGAGAGATTGAGGTTCGCGACCGCAGCGACCAGGATGAGCGTCCCCAGGACGAGGGTGGCTCGATCCGGTGAAGCGGACTTGATGTCACTCGCCATGCGCGTGCTCCCATCGAGGTGGGACCCGAACCTGGGAGTTATGTCCGGATCATCCCGAACTCAAGATAGAACCCTCGTCCGGCGCTCGCATAGTGAACGGGTCCCTATTCGGGCACAATTTCAGCCAGGACGCCCTCGGCGCTGCGGGCGGCGACCAGGCAGGCGCGCGAGGTGAACCTGTCGAAGAGCGGATGTCTGGACAACTCGCGCCATCTGCGGACAGCCGCCGTGGCCCGCGCACGCTGCACCTCCGGCGATTCTTCCGGTTCGCAGCCCAACCGGTCACTTGCCCGGATTCCGTAGCCGCCGATCAGTCTTTGCAGTTGTGCCAGGTCGTCGGGTGGCAGATCCGTGTGTACCGAACGAAGACGCCCGAGCAGGCGAAGTTCGTGAAAGCCGTGAACATCGGCAAGCAACCGTTGCGCCTCCGCCGCGATCTGATCGCCTTCCTCGCTCGGATCGGCTTCGAGGATTCTTCCCAGCGTCACCAGCGCCGTGTGCGATTTGAGCTGATCTGCCCGCTGCCCGAATTGAACGTCGATCACCTGACGCAGTTCGTCCAGGCCGCTGCGCTCCAACAATTCGGCCGCCAGGGACGGTGAATCAGTGGCCCCCAACTTGATCGACGTCACGGCGAGGCGAATTCCGAAGAGCCCGAACCGATCGGCCAATTGCGCCCGCATGGCCGCATCGACCGGCAGCGGACTGTCCTGCCTGGCAAAGCGATCCGCGGAGAGGAGCGCAAGGCTCAGATCCTCGGCCGGAACCTGCGCGAGCGCCGAGAAGGCCGCGAACTCGCTCTGCCTCATCGTCCGAGCAGCGAGCGCGAGCAGACCTGCCACCGGAACCACCGACTGGCACAGGCCGGTTCGCTCCAACTCCTCGGCAAATCGCGCCGCGACGTCCTTCGCCGAAGACAACGCGTCGAGCCTGCCTGCGCCGACCTCATCGGCACGCGAGAGAACTCCGATCACTCCGAGTGGCCCGGATTCTCCGCCCACGTGATCCGCGATCTTCCCGAGGAACTGCATGTCACTGGCGTTGAGAGCCCGCAGGAGGTAGACCACTGCATCCGCGCCCGGTGCCTCACCGTCGGGAACGAGCATGTCCCAGGTGCGGGCCGAGACCTCGGTCGAGAGCGACGAAGTGCCCGGTGTGTCGATGATCGTCGTACGAGCCAATGCCGAAGACGGCCAGTCGACGTCGATGCGGTCCACCGAGTCTGCGGTGTACTCGCCCAGATCGAACGTGAGCCTGCCGTCGCGGCGCGTCACCGGCACGTTGAACTCGGCACCGTTCTCGGCCGTCGCGGTCACCTGCGGCGTCGTCCCGTTCCGATACCAGGTGACGACGCGTGTGCATTCCGTCGCGTCGGTAGGCGCTATATCCTGTCCGACAAGCGAATTGAGCAGCGTCGACTTACCCGCTTTGAGGGAGCCGGCGAGCGCCACCCGGAGTGGCTCGTCGAGCCTGGCCGCACATTCTTCCAACTGGGCGCGCGTCTGCGGCTGATCGGCGTAGGCACGTCTGGCGTGGTCGATCAGGGCGTGTGCCGACTCCACTGCGGTCACGGTGGTCGTGGCATTCATGCGTTGGTCACTTTTGCCGAGGCAGGAGCGGGAGTTTCGCCGATCAGCGTTCCGGCAACGGCGTCGAGCTCCGCGACGACGCGCATGTCGGTCTCCAGACGCTTGATCCGAGCGGCATGTTCACTCGACTCCAACTGCGCGGCTTCCTGAGTGGCGCGGAGGGATTCGTTGATCGAGCGCAACGCCTGCTCGGCGATGTCGGTGAAGTGATCACGCAACAGCCGCTGCACCAGGCGTAGGCGATCCTTCGACTCCTTGCCCACCTGGAAGCTGACGTCGTCGGCAAACCGTCGGATAGCCGCTTTCGCCTCAGCGCGACGCTTGAGCACCTGAGCCTGCTTGTCTTCACGATAAGCCTTGGTGCCCAGCAGAACCCCGGCGCCGATGGAGATCGGGTTGACCAGAGCCATGCCCATCATCGTGGTGATCAAGCCGAACATGAGCACGCCGCCGTACGAGCCGCGCATGCCGACCAGGACTTTCTGAGTGATGCCGATTCGGCCGGATTCGAGGTCCGCCAATGCACCGACCGGTTCCAGGAAACCGTCGGTGTCGGCGACGTCGAGATGCGGGAGCGCGACGTCACCGGTCTCCGCAAAGTGCTGCGCCACAACTTCTGCCAGCCACTGTGCGCGATCATGCGCCCACACGAAGTTGTCACCGATCGCGGTGGCGATCTCCTGTTCGAGCCACTCCCCCACGACGTCCCAGTCCTTACCGGGATCGCCTTCGTCGACCGTCTCCTCGGCCTGGCGGGTCACCCGGCGCAACCGGTCCCGGAGGTCGTGATCGATGTCGGCGGCGAGGTCTGCGATGCCGTCACCGAGGCTCTGCTGCCACAGTGAGGTCTTCTTGTGCAGTTCCTCGGCCGCTGCCCGGGCACGCTGCAGTCCCGCGACCGCTGCCTGAGCGGTCGACGGATCCTTCAGCGCCGCAAGCTCACTGCCCATCTCCAACGTCAGATGCGCTGCCGCAGAACGCACATCCATCGCAACTGCGCGTCGAGTATTCGATTCGGCACGCGCAACGACGTTGTCCCGCAAGAACTGATAGAGGTCCAAAAATCCGGATTCCGCTTCGAGTTCCTTGTCCCCCAGCCTCAGCGCGTGCGAGCGCAGTACCGAGGAGATCGGAATGAGCGGCAGATCCAACCCGGCACGCTGGAGATGTCCGCGATCGGCGTCGAGGATCTGCCGCCAGTGCGGGTACAGATCGGTCTTGCTGATCAGCCCGGCTACCGCAGGACACAGATTGACGACCTGGCGGATGAATCCCAGCTCCGGTTCGGTGAACTCCTGGCTGGAGTCCGACAGAACCAACACTGCATCGGCCGCAGTGATCAATCCCAATGTTCCTGCAGCATGAGGATTTCCATGACCGCCGACACCAGGGGTGTCGATCAGAACCAAACCGTCGGCCAACAGCGGACTGGGAACACCCACTTCCACACGCAGAACCTCACGCCCTTCGGCGCGAGGCGTGGCCGGGGTGATCCCCATCAGTTCCTCGAGCGGGAGGGGCACCCGAATGGGCGC
>NZ_LVCT01000714.1:0-1567 GCF_001647205.1 Rhodococcus sp. EPR-134 | reverse complement strand
GCACACGTCGATGCCTAGCAGAGAATTGACGAACTGGCTCTTGCCCTGCTTGAGGGGTCCGACCACCACGATGCGAATACGCGGGTCGTTGACTCTCACCTGAGCGTTCTCGAGTCGGCGCACCAGATCCGTGCGCCCGAAATCCTTCGCCACGACGGCTGTTCGTTCGAGCAACGACGCCGTCGACGACGCGACGCGCGCCTTCCGGCTGCTTACCTGACTCGCTGAATCACTCATGAGCTACGTTGACCCGCAATTCTTCCCGACTCGAATATCCGGCCCTGCGAACGCATAGCGCACGCAGGGCCGGATTTGTTACATCAGGTCATTTTGACCGATTTCAGTTCCTGCGTCAGCAGATCAGGGATGCAGGTGATCGACAACCGCAACCGGGTCGATGTGATCGACCGGCGCTGCAACCGAATCCTCGGCGAAGAGCGAGTGTTCGGTATCGGCGCTCAGACCCGAAGTGGAACCCGAACCGAAAGCATCGGTCGCATCGATCGACGACCACGGGTTCAGCGCACCGGTCAACGAACTCGTCAGGTCGGACACTCCGCTCACTGCTCCACCGAGGGATCCGCCCAGGTCAGCGACTCCACCGCCGCCAACGGTACCGCCGCCGTCGACTGTGCCACCGGCAGCTGCGGCTGCGTCGGCTCCGATCGAACCGGTCACGTCGGTGACTGCTCCGACAGCCCCGCCGAGCGATCCACCTAGATCGGTGACGCCGTTCAGTGCGCCGCCGAGCGACCCACCCAAACCAGCCGCAGCGTTCGTGGCCGCGTCGAGACCTGCTGTTGCGTCGAGACCTGCTGTTGCGTCCAGCGCGCCGCCCACAGTTGCTCCGAGGTCGCCAGTCACACCGCCGAGGTTCAGGCCTTCTGCCGCGATGCTTCCGAGGTCGACGGAAGGCAGTTCAGCGGAGATCGGGCCGAGGTTCACAGCGCCGAGGTCGACGGAGGGCAAGTCGGCACCGATCGAACCGGTGTCGATTCCGCCGAGGTTCAGTGCCGTGTCCAGCGCTCCACCGAGTGCACCTTCGGCACCGAGAACGCTGTCGAGAGAGCCCCCCAGCCCGAGGCCCGCGCCCAGCGCACCGTCCAGCGCGCCGGTCAGGTCCGTGCCCACGGAACCGACAGCACCCAAGCCGCCTGCACCTGCGAGGGCGGTGTCGAGAGCCGCAGCGACACCGGCTGCCAAGCCTGCTTCACCGCCCAGACCGAGTGCACCACCGAGGTCGATTCCGGTAAGTCCGCCTGCGCCCAGCGCTGCGTCGAGAGCGCCGCCGAGACCGCCCGCGAGCCCGGCATCGACGCCGAGTGCCGAACCGAGAACACCCTCGAGGGCCGTCGACAGATTCGCGCCTCCGGCCAGAGCTGCCGCGAGGTCTGCGCCGAGACCGCCTTCGAGGTCGAGTGCTCCCCCGAGCAGTCCACCGAGTGCGCCACCCAGGTCGGCTCCGACCGTTCCCCCGGCACCGAGGGCGCCGGAGAGTGCCGCGCTGAGCTGCGCGCCGAGGTCTGCTCCGCCGCCGAGTACGGCGTCGAGGTCGAGTCCGCCGCCG
>NZ_LVCT01000713.1:0-614 GCF_001647205.1 Rhodococcus sp. EPR-134 | reverse complement strand
CCGAGATCGAGGCCGCCCGCGATATCGGTGAGAACGCTGACATCCGTGATCGCGCCGAGGACGCCGCCGAGCGATGCACCCAGATCGGCGCCGATCGTGCCGCCGGCTCCCAGGACGCCCGAGAGCGCGCCGGACAATGCCGTGCTGAGGTCGCCTGTCAGAGCGCCGGCAAGATCCAGGCCGCCGCCGAGTGCAAGAGCGGATTCCAGTGCGCCGGTCAGGCTCGTGCCCAGTTCGCCGCCGATGTCAAGGAGACCGCTGAGGTCTGCTGCGCCGCCGAGGAGTCCACCGAGAGCCAGGCCGAGATCGGCTCCGAGGTCACCACCGATGGCGAATACGGGTGCGAGAGCTCCGCTGAGCCCTGCCGTCAGGTCGAGTCCGCCGACTGCGCCGATCGCGGCGTCGAGGGCTGCTCCCAGCTCCGCAGTCAGGCCGCCGGTCACACCGAGGGCGCCGCCCAGAGCCGCGCTGAGCTGTGCGCCCAGATCGAGAGCTCCTTCGAGATCGAGTGCGCCGCCCAAACCGAGACCGGCTTCGATCACAGCGCCGAAGGCTGCGCCGAGTTCGGCACTGATCTCGCCACCGATGGCAAGCGCAGCGCTGAGGGCTGCTGC
>NZ_LVCT01000712.1:0-10737 GCF_001647205.1 Rhodococcus sp. EPR-134 | reverse complement strand
CCACCGAGACCACCGGTGAGTCCACCACCGAGTCCGAGACCGCCGCCGATTGCACCGGCAGCGGACGCACCGGCGTTGACGATCGCGGACAGGTCGGCGCCACCACCGGCAAAGAGTCCGGACTCGGCGACCAGCGGAGCGACCGCGACGATGTCGGCGGGGCTGACGTCGCACAGACCGGCAGCATCGAGTGCCGCGGTCGGGTTGGCGCAGTAGTTGGCAGCTGCCTCGTCGTCACGAAGTAGCCCGAGGATGAATTCGAGTACGGCGTTCGTTGCCATGGCGGGTTCTCCTGAAGTTCGTTGACCGGGTTGTTGCCGGTGGGTAGTTGCCGGTGGTCCGGAAACTGGTGCGCTGCCAGAGGTAGCGAGTGGAATCAACGCTAAGAACTTTTGCGACTGGGGCCAACGGGGAGCACCCCCCTCTTCTCCAGGGACAGGTGGGGAAGCCCCCCATTGGGCTACGCCCGGTCGGAATAGGGGATTTGCCCCGATTAGGGGATCGGTCCCCTACTTCGTCGCGACGCCTCCGATCCGGTAACGATCTAGGTCCTGACACCGACATCGCAGACAACCGCGACAGTCCTTCTGTCGCCCACGACCAGGGGAGTTCGTTCATGGCGGCAGGGCTCGGCATCAGCATCGGTTCGGCCACTCTCGTAGCTGTCACCGACGGCTCGACCGGTGAAACGCAACAGGTCCGCTTACCCAGTGCGCTGCAATTGGACGACGGATCCGTCATCACCGGATTTGTCGAGCGCGTCGGAGACCCGATTCCGATACTTGCCGCCGACGGTACCGAGTACCGCGGCGAGGCTCTCGCGGCGACAGCGGTCGGCGCACTGGTAGACCAGGCAGGCGGTAACGAAGGGCCAACTGTCGTCCTGGCTCACCCGGTGGGGTGGAACCGCCACACGGCACGCACCATGGAGTCCGCTCTGGACGACGTCGGAATTCACGGGGCGACTCTCGTCGCCGAACCCGCAGCCGTCATGGCGTGGCTCGCCGCTTCCGGAACTGTCGTCAGCGACGGTCTGACCGTCGTCTACGACCTCGGTGCTCGCTCGCTCGACGTCACGATGATGTCCACGACCGACGGACGAAGCGAGATCTTCGGTAAGCCGCTGCGCAGCGAGGACATCGGCGGCGACGAATTCGATCACCTCGTCACCGTTCACCTGCTCGATGCGGTTTCCGACCAGTTCGCAACCCTTGATCCCTTTGCACCCGAGACGATTGCAGCGCTGGAAACTCTGCGCGAGCATGCCCGCGCAGCCAAGGAGGAACTTTCCACCGAGACGGAAACCGTTGCCCGCGTGGCGCTTCCCGGTGCCGTCAGCGACGTTCGACTCGTTCGTTCCGAACTCGAAGATCTGATCCGGCCCGCCCTCACCGAATCGGTGGCATTGGTTCGCGAAAGCCTGCGATCTGCCGGCGTCGAGTCCAGTGACGTCAATCAGGTTGTCCTGGCCGGCGGAAGCTCGTCCATTCCCCTTGTCGCCGAACTACTGTCCGCGGAGCTTCGTGTCCCGGTGATCGCCGACGCCGATCCAGCGTCGTGCGCGGCGTCCGGCGCCGCGGCCCTCGCACTCGACGCCAGAGACTCGCAAGTACCGGCCGCCGCCACTGCAGTGATTCCCGCCGAGCCGTCTCGCAAGCCCGCACCAGTTCCCGCCTTCTCCACTCCGTTGCTTGCCGAGCCGACCGAAGAAGAGAACACGGCGACTCGACGCTCGTCGAGGGTCGGCGTCGTTGCTGCAGTGGTGGGAGCATTCATCGTGCTCGCCGCAGGCGGGCTCGGAATCGGAACTGCCATGGACAAGATCAACGTTCCGTCCAGTTCGGCGAACACCACCAGCGAGTCCACCTCCTCGACCGCTTCGACCACCGCGGGCTCTACTCCCGGCAGCACCACGGCAGCGGAAGCGGCAGGCACCGGATCCACGACTGCGAACAACGGCACTCAAAGCAATCAGCCCGGTTCTCCTGCTGCCGCAGGCGGCTCGACGACGGCGCCGGGGGCAGTTCCGGTTGCCGGCGCACCGGCGGGATCCTCGCCCGCACCGGGCGAGACCGCTCCGTCGGCGCCTGCACCTGCCGCACCCGGCGCCCCGGCGCCCGCACCTGCTCCCGCCCCGGCACCAGCACCCGCGCCTGGAGCCGGCGTCGGGACCGGTGTCGGTGACGCTGCGACCGGCATCGGAAACGGAGTCGGCGGTCTGGTCGACGGTGTCGGCAACGGAGTCGGCGGCGTGGTCGGAGGTCTCGGTAACGTCGTCGGTGGTGTCGGAAACGTGGTCGGTGGTGTCGTCGGCGGCGTCACCGCACCGATCCGCTGACCGGCGGTCTTTCGATGAACCGTGACAACGGCACCGAATCGTCGTTCATCGCAGGACTTTTGCGCGACGTCGACCTGACTGCATCGCCACTGCGCCTATTCGTCACCGGGACCGATGCCAGCGCTCGGCCCCAAGTGACGAGGGTTGTACGGAAGCGAATCGAATCGGGTGACAAGCCCGTGGTCACCGCAGTCACGCATGACGTCCCCGCCGACGCGATTGTGGTGATCGCGGACGCGCAAGCTCTGACCTCCGATGAAATCCGTGCCCTGAAAGAGCTTGTCCAACGTGACGACCTCGGAGTTGTCGTAGCCTCCGATCGGATCGATCCACCACTCGCACCGATCTACTCGAACATCTCGAGTTTCGGCACCGTGTTGCATCTGAACCCGTTGAACCGAAACGATATTCGGAAGATCGCGGCCGAGCGAAGAGTCCCGCTCGACGACCGCGCCGTGGTGGCGCTCGAGCATCTGTCCGGTGGTTCCTTCGGGGCGATCGAAGCGTACTTCGCCGCCGCCTCGGCAGGCCGCCTGGAAATGCCGAACGCCATACGCACACACATCCTCCACCAGGTCACCGCTCTGCATCCGATCGAGCGCGAGATCCTCGAAGTTTCACTCGCCGTCCCGGACATCGACGCCTTCGAGCTCGATCTGGGACAGGAGAAGTTCAGCCTCACAGCTGCATTCGACCGGGCACTGGCGACCGGACTGTTCGGTTCGCGATCACCACTCGTCGCGAGCGTGCTCGCCGAGTCGACGAGCACCGGGCGTATCCGCAGCGAGCTGATCAGAATCGTCGCATCACGCGCACACACGAGAACCCTCGATATCGACACAGCACGAAGACTTTTCGACTCCGGAATCCGCCACCGCGATCTCACGGGTGTACTACGAGACGCCGTCGAGGCGAGCACGCCGGCGGTCGCGGCAGATCTCTTTCGCCGCGTGAATTCGATCGAGCCTCTCGGCGTGGCCGACACGCTGCTGTACGCCCAGGTCTCGGCTCGCAGTGGTGACCTCGACACTGCCTGCCGTCTGGCCGATTCCGTCATCGCCGCACCCGATCTCGACGACGCGAGATTGGCTGCGGCGGTGCGAATCCGCGCAGCTTCGTCCGCAGCATGCGGCCAACTCGGCGCCGCTGCAGATCTCTACACCTGGCTGGGGCCAGGGCGCACCGGAAACGAATCCCCCTTCGCCGCAATCACTTTCCTCGGCATCGGCAAGGTCGATGACGCGAACGCGGCGCTCACCGGACACACCGGATCACCGTCGAGCTCGACGGTCGGCGCTACCACACTGGCCAACGGACTGATGCAATCGGTCACCGGGAGCGCACCGAGTGCGCTCAACACGATGTCGCGCGCACTCTCGCTCCCCGGCGGAGCCGACACATCTGAATTCCAGCCTGATTCCGCCCCGGCGCTGGTAGCTCTCGCACTCCTGCACAACGGCGCCCATGAACGGGCCGCCGCTGTCGTCACGTCCGCGATCGCCGCCGACGACGCAAGCAGCCACACGTGGGCGCGACTTCACCTTCTCGGCGCCTGGATCGCGATGGTCCGCGGGCAGGACACGATTCTCGAAGACCTACCGCAGGAGGTAGTCCGCGGCCCCCTCCGTGAGCGTGACGCACTGTTTCTGCATGCTCTGATCGTGGGTCTCGCTCGGCGTTCCGGCGATCTCGCCCAGCTGCGTCGAGCTTGGTCGGGCGCGGCAGGCACCCTCTCGTCCTGCAGCGTTGATCTGTTCAATCTGCTTCCCATCGGCGAACTGTGGCTTGCGGCAGTACGGCTCGAGGAGACCGAGCAGGTCGAGCATCTCGTCGACGACGCGCGCTCACTCCTCCGCGCGCTCGGCGAGCCGCCGCTGTGGTCGTCGCCGCTGCATTGGTACGGCGTCCAGGCGTCGATCCTCTCGCAGTCGCCGGCCGATCTCCTCCCACACGCCCATACACTCGCCGAATCAGCCAAAACTCACACTTACGCAGCCGGTTTGGCGATCGCCGGACGCCAGTGGCTCCTACTGATGCAAGGCAACGTCGACGCAGACGGTGTCGAAGCCGCCGCACGAACGCTCAGTCGGATCGGACTCCCGTGGGACGCCGCTCGCCTCGCCGGCGAAGCAGCGCTGCGCACCCCGGACACCAAATCGGCCACGGCACTGCTCCACGTTGCGCGCTCGCTACGCACAACGTCGACGGCCGAGACAAGTGCAACCGATACCGCCACAAGTGCGGCGCCACCGTCGGTGTTGACCGAGCGCGAACAAGAAGTTGCCGAACTCGTCGTCGTCGGACTGACGTATCGGGAAATCGGCGAACGCCTCTACATCTCCGCTAAAACCGTCGAGCACCATGTCGCACGGATCAAGCGGCGCGTCGGGGCGCAGTCTCGTTCGGAACTGCTCACCATCCTTCGCAGCATGACACCGCCGAACAAGTAGTTAGCTGCATATTGTCCAGAGGGTTGCGTATATCCGTTTAAGTGATAGTTTTCGCAGGAATCAGGACATGCCTGCCGAGCAAAGTTCGGTAACTGTGAAACGGGGATCGCTATGAAGTGGGGAGTCGGACTCGCCGTCGGCAACAAACGAAGCATTGCTGCGATCGCGAGACCTGACTCGGAGCTGGTGACCCTCGAACGCGAATCGGTTCTGCACCACGCCCCCGACGGCACCGTGCAGCTAGGCGGAACCGCGGCGGGGTCCACCGGGTTGCGCGGGTTCCTCGACAGGGTCGGCACCGACGATACCGACAACTTCTCCGAGCACATGACGCGAGGGGAGGAACTGGTAGCGACAGCAATGTATTGCCTGGTCAAGGAAGTCCGAACACTCACCGATCAGAACCTGAACATCTCTGCGGTGATCCCCGCGGGTTGGTCGAGCGATTCCGTCGACGCACTGCGCGGCGCACTCGACAGCATGAATCTCGACGGCGTCGAACTGATTTCAGAAGATGAAGCCTCTGCAGCTTGGCTCGCGGATCCGCACGCCGACGACCGTGCTGCTCGCGGAGCCGCAGCGTTGGCCTTCTCGATCACCTCTACCTGTCCCGAACCCCAGCCAACCGATTTTGCCGAGCCAGAGGACACCCCCGAAGAGTTTCCGCCGTTCGTTCTGATCGAACCGGAGCCGGAATCCGGCGTGGAGGCACCGGTCACGAAAGAACCGAGCATCGACGGTTGGCTGAATCGCCAGTGGCGGTCGGAGCGCCGACCGATCATCGCCGCAGCAGCCGCCGCAGTCTTTCTGACGGTGTCGGGTTGCGCGGCCGCGGTCATCATCGGACACACTCCGACCATTTCAGCACCCAGGATTCTCGACGCACAATCTCCCCTGCCCCCAGGGACGGACACAGCTGCCACCTCGACGAGTTCATCCGGGACAGGCACGCAATCAGCGACCTCACCCCCACCGGAAGTACCCGCTCTCGGCGCGCAGCCGACGGCGCAGTCGTGGGCATCCGAAGCGGAATCGACCTCATCCGAATCCCAGCCCATTCCGGTGAGTCCGGGCACCGGTACAGAGAAATCCACTACGGCGAACGTCCCCGCGCAACAGGGATCGCCGATCACCATCCAGATCGATCCCCTTCGGATCGAGAACCTGCCGCCGGTCGTCGGACCGCTGGATCCGGTCGATCCGGATACCCCGGACACTCCCGCCGTGACCGCCCCCACTGATACACAGACAACGCCGACGCAGCCGTCCAACCCGACCGACACAACCGATCCGGTGGTTCCGAATCCCGACATGCCCGTCATGCCATTGGCCCCGAGACCCGGAATGCCAAGTTAGACAGAATAATTCGACTTGCCGACAACAGGCACATATTCCTCGTCGAAACTTTTCCCCTATGGTGGGTGCGGTACCTACCGGCTCGGTGCCGGGGACTTGAAGGGATTTCATGCGTAACTCGTTGGCGATCCGCACCGCTGTGGTCGGCGCCTCGGCACTACTGCTCGCAGCTCCATTCACCACGACGGCATCGGCAGAGCCCGCCTCCGACACGCATGTCGAACAGCTCGGGGCAGATCAGCTTCCGGCTGAGCTGATCGAGGCGATCACACGCGATCTGAAGATCTCCCCACAGGAGTATCTGGACCGCGCTGCCAAAGCTCAGGAACTCGGTGCATACGCCCAGGAATTCAAGTCCGAGCGCCCTGGCGACTACGCCGGCTCGTGGATGGGACTCGACGGTCAACCCGTCGTAGCCGTCACCACCACCGAAGCTGCACGCATCGCGGCCGACGACGGTTACCGCACGCACGTCGCCCCCGTCTCCGCCGACACCCTCGAGAAGACGCTGGCCGACGTCAACGGATGGATTGCCGGGCTGCCCAAGGAAATCTCACGCGCAGTCAATTCGGCGACTATCGACGTCCTGAACAACCAGGTCGTCATCGACGTCGCGAACAGCCCCGTCGGGCAGGCGCTCAATCTTCCGACCCTGCTCGAGAACACCAAGATCGTTCTCAGCCCGGACGGTGGCGGATCGGTTGATCCCGGAGCACTCGGCGGCGACACCTACATCACGTCGACAGGCCCCATTCGCGAGACACCGACCGAGAACATCTCGGTCTGCTCGTTCGGGTTCAACGCCGTCGACGATCAGAACAATGCTCTCAATATCAGTGCCGGACACTGCAATCCGGCCGAGGGTTCGAAGTCGCCCGTCTACCTGCCGAATCACGCGAACGTCGACGACAGTCAGTTGATCGGAGCATTCTCACAGTCTTCCGTCGGCAACAACGCCGGCGATCTCGATTACTCGGTCATCAAGTTCGACCAGTCCGGCATCGACGCGGGCCTCGACCGTGCTGCCGTCCGCGGTGCCAACGGGACCACCCTCGCGATCACCGGAACGGCACGTCCCGTGATCGGCGCTCCCATCTGCAAGTCCGGCCAGACGTCGTCCTTCACCTGTGGTGTCGTGGCAGCCGATCGCGTCGAAACTCAACTGGTCATGGCGGACGGTGATTCACGAACCGTTCGCGGATTCGCCGGCACCGCGTGCACCCTCGCCGGGGACAGTGGCGGCGCCATCGTCTCCGGAACCTTGGCTCTGGGCATCACCAGCGGCTCCAACAGCAGCGGAGCACCCAGTTGCAACGAAGCGAACCTGGTACTGGCGACCTCCGGTGGAACCTCGAATCTGGGTATTCCGGTCGGAGACATCCTCGACGCGGCAGATCGCGCTTCCGGTGGCGGTGTCGGTGCCGGAATCCGCGTCCGCACTGCAGGTTGACCAACCACTGATTCACGCACTGTGCCCGCCGATCCGTTTCGCGATCGGCGGGCACAGTGCTGTTGTCGGTCGGGGTCAGCGCTGTCTGCTCATGTAACGGGTGGGAATAGCGCGTTCGAACCCATATAGTCATGGTCGACTGTGATCGGCTCACCACAAGTCCGTGAGCCGTATCCGTGTGCTCCCAGGGGGTGGTACGCGGTCAACGAAGTGGAAAGGCCCACATGCGAAGCTCCATCGCACGTCGCGCCGCAGTGTTCGGTTCGGCCGCGCTGCTGCTCCTCGGACCGATTACCGCGGTCGCGAACGCAGAACCGAACGAATCCGGGGTATCCGATCAGGCAGCCCATCTGCCCGTCGAACTCGCCGAAGCCCTACAGCACGACTTGGCGCTGACGCCCGACCAGTTCGTCTCGCGTTCCGAACTCGCGCAGAAGCTCGCGGAGTTCGCCGCCATCGCGCGCGTCCAGTTTCCCGACTCTTTTGCCGGAGTGTGGCTCGACGACCTCGGCAAGGGCATCGTCGCTCTCGCTGACGGTCGCGACAAGGATGCTGCCCGCGAGGCCGCCGAGAAGGCCGGTTTCGAGGTCAAGGACGTCGCGCAGAGCGAGCAGGCTCTGCAAGGTCAACTCTCGGCACTCAACACCTGGCTCGATTCGCAGCCTGCCGAGGTCGCAGACCTCGTGCGTGGCATTGCCGTCGACGTCGTCGGCAACGGAGTCGCCCTCACCGCCGATCCTGCCGCCGGCATCGAATTGCCTGAGTTCCTGAAGCGGACCGTCGTCCATACCGCTGCTCCGCTACTGGTTCCCCCGATCGTCGCGGACCTCATCCCCGCAACCGGATCCGCAACCGGCGACGCCGCACTGGGCGGAGACGCCTTCGGCGCAACCTCCGGTAACACTGGACTGCGTTGTTCGTTCGGCTTCAACGGCACCGACGGTTCAGGGCGCACGGTCAACATCAGCGCCGGTCACTGTGATCCCAATCGCGCCGCTGCCGGCACCTCGAACTCCAGCCAGGTCTTCCCGATGGTGAACAACCAGACCGGGCCCCGCGTCGGGTACTTCGCCAAGAGCAGCTTCGACGGGCGCGACTACTCGATCATCAACATCGACGACAACGCGAAGTACCGCTTCGAGAACAACAGCGTGCGGGTCCCGTTCAACCGCTCGGTCAACATCACCGGTACCGCCGATCCTGTCGTGGGCGCCCCGGTCTGCAAGGCAGGATCGACCACAGGCTTCAGCTGCGGCGTCGTCACTGGCGTCAACCGCGTCGCAAAGGTTTTGGATCACACCCTCGACAACGGCTTCACCACCAACATCTGCGTCCTGCAGGGTGACAGCGGTGGCCCGATCGTCTCCGGAACGTTGGCAGTGGGCATCACGAGTGCGTCCAACGTCGCCACCTCTCCCCTGTGCGAGATCGCTCAGGCAGAGACACTGTTCGGGCAAGAAGCCCCGACCCAGTACGCGACGCCGATCAACGACATCCTCGCCGCCAACCCAGGCCTGAAGGTTCGCGACTACTGATCACACGCATTCCTCGAGACAGCAAAACGGGCGCCACACCTTCTGAAGGTGTGGCGCCCGTTTCGGCGTTCGTGACGTTCTACTGGAAGAGAGTTGTTCCAGCCGGAGCGTTCAGAACCTTGATCAGGTCCAAGCCCGCGACGACGGCAGTTCCGCCGCCGGCGAGGATGGTACCGGCGACTCCACCGATACCGGCCCCTGTGACCATGCCGGGCAGGCAGCCGACGACCAGGCCGGGCAGACCCACGATGCAACCGATGACCGCCCCGACGATCGTGCCGGTGAGGCTACCGATCTGCGTGGCAAGCCCGAGCTGTGACTGGAACTTCTCGATTGCCTTCTGATCCTCGTCAGGCGAAGCAACCGGGGTGAACTCGGCAGCGACCGGCTTCGGCTTGGAGCTGGCCGGGTCCAGGTTCGGCTTGAGGGTGAGGGTCTTGCCGTCCTCACTGACGGTCTCGTCGAACGGGAACTGAACGTCGCCGAGGTTGAACGCGAGCGGAAGACTCACGAGAGTTGCGCCCTGGCTGTTCTGCAAGTCGACGTGAGTTCCGTCGCCCGAGACCCGGAATGCTCCGGCGTCGATGGTGGTGACAACGGCCTGGTCGACGACCTCGGCGGTGTACGAAACGTCGGGTGACGTCTCCGGAGCTGCGTAAGAAGTACCTGCAGCGATGCCCGTAGCGGCAATGGTCATCGCTGCGACGGCCGCAGCTTTTCGAATGAACATTTTTGATCCTCCCCGGGATCGGGCGGGCGTCAGTCGATGACTCACACCACCCGTTTCCCCTGTGCGTGACGGGCGTAACGATAACAGCCGGTCGGTTGTTCTCACCTGCTCGGAACCCGAGTTAGGGCTGCCTGACAGATGGACACCTGACGGGCACCGCCTAACGTGACGACCAGACATGTCTGCGTCTGGCCCAGCCCGTCCGACGCAGAAGATTGATCTCTCCAGGCCACGAGCGGTTACCAGCCGGTACCTACAGGCTGGTAATGCTAGTTACTGGCGGGTAACATAACGCAGGTTAGTATCAGTGGGCTGTCCCGAGGTGGCCGACGCGTCGCCCTGAAACGAAAGGCCGCGACATGAATGCCCTGACGATTACGTTGGGCACGATTGGTGCTCTGCTGAGCTTGGTGTGTTGGTACATCTTCCTCTCAGGCGCGCTGAGGATGTTCAACACCGTGCGCATCGGCCAGTCGGCACCCGATCGATGGCGCCCGTTCTTCCCTCGCTTCAAGCAGATGATCATCGAGTTCATCGCGCACACGCGCATGAACAAGTTCCGCAGCGTCGGCTGGGCCCACTGGCTCGTCATGGTCGGCTTCCTCGGTGGGTTCCTGCTGTGGTTCGAGGCCTACGGCCAGACGTTCAACCCCGAGTTCCACTGGCCCATCTTCGGTAACACGTGGGCGTGGCACCTGTGGGACGAGATCCTCGGCCTGGGCACCGTCATCGGTATCACCACGCTGATCGTGATCCGTCAGCTCAACCACCCGCGTCTGCCCGCGCGCCT
Source organism: Rhodococcus sp. EPR-134 (assembly GCF_001647205.1). Taxonomy (NCBI): domain Bacteria; kingdom Bacillati; phylum Actinomycetota; class Actinomycetes; order Mycobacteriales; family Nocardiaceae; genus Rhodococcus; species Rhodococcus sp. EPR-134. Next base: position 88 of record NZ_LVCT01000712.1, on the reverse strand, counting down.
GTCCCGTTTCGGCGGCTCCAACTTCAAGGCTGCCTACGTCATCGAAGGCATCGTCCTGCTCGAGGGCCTGGGCATGATCATGGTCAAG
>NZ_LVCT01000711.1:0-10642 GCF_001647205.1 Rhodococcus sp. EPR-134 | reverse complement strand
TTCTGCTTGGCGTCTGCACTGGCGTACACCTCGGCGAGTGCACGCAGTTGCGAATTCGATCCGAAAACGAGATCGACCGCAGTTGCCGTGTACTTCGGATCGCCCGTCACGCGATCAACACCGTCGTAGACGTTTTCGTCCGTCTTCGACGGCTTCCACTCGGTACCCATGTCGAGAAGGTTGACGAAGAAATCGTTGGTCAACGTCTCGGGACGATCGGTGAACACGCCGTGACGGGTATTGCCGAAGTTCGCGTTCAGCGCGCGAAGTCCGCCGACCATCACTGTCACCTCGGGCGGGGTCAGCGACAGCATGTACGCGCGGTCGACCAACAGAATCTCTGCCGGAATCTTCTCGCCTCCCTTGAGGTAGTTCCGGAATCCGTCGGCCCGGGGTTCGAGTACCTCGAACGAGTCGACGTCTGTCTGCTCCTGCGTTGCGTCCGTACGTCCCGGAGTGAACGAGACCGTGATGTCCTGTCCGGCGTTCTTCGCAGCCTGTTCGACGGCCGCTGTACCACCCAGAACGATCAGGTCGGCGAGAGAAACCTTTGCTCCACCAGCCTGGTTGAAGTCCTGCTGAACCCGCTCGAGAGTCTGAAGCACCGAGGAGAGAGCTGCGGGCTCGTTGACTTCCCAATTCTTCTGCGGCTCCAGTCGGATTCGCGCACCGTTGGCGCCGCCGCGCATGTCCGTGCTGCGGAAGCTCGCGGCAGACGCCCACGCCGTCGATACCAACTGCGAAATGGACAGCCCGGAGTCGAGAAGTCGACTCTTGAGGATCGCGATGTCTGCGTCCCCGATCAGTTGATCATCGGCCGAGGGAACCGGGTCCTGCCACAGCTGCGGCTCGGGAACCCAAGGTCCCAGGTAGCGCGTGACCGGTCCCATGTCACGGTGAAGGAGCTTGTACCAAGCCTTGGCGAACTCTTCGGCGAATTCTTCCGGATGATCGAGCCAGCGCCGGGTGATCTTCTCGTACGTCGGATCCAGGCGTAGGGACAGGTCGGTCGTCAGCATCGTCGGGGTGCGTCCGGCCGACGAATCGAACGGATCCGGGATGGTGCCCGCCCCCGCGCCGTCCTTCGGAATCCACTGCCACGCACCCGCCGGACTCTTGGTCAGCTCCCAGTCGTAGCCGTACAGAATCTCCAAGAAGGTGTTGTCCCACTTCGTCGGAGTGGGAGTCCACACGACTTCGAGACCACTGGTGATCGCGTCCTTACCCACACCCGTGCCGAAGGCACTCTTCCAGCCCAGTCCCTGCTGCTCGATGGGAGCACCTTCCGGTTCCGGTCCGACGAGGTCGGCCGGTCCGGCTCCGTGCGTCTTGCCGAAGGTGTGACCGCCGGCGATCAGCGCAGCTGTCTCCACGTCGTTCATCGCCATGCGGGCGAACGTTTCTCGGATGTCGCGGGCGGCCGCTACCGGATCCGGTTGCCCGTTGGGTCCTTCGGGATTGACGTAGATCAGGCCCATCTGCACGGCTCCGAGCGGTCCGGACAGCTCACGGTCTCCGCTGTAACGCTCGTCGCCGAGCCAGGTGTCCTCGGGACCCCAGTAGATCTCCTCGGGCTCCCAGATGTCTTCTCGGCCGAATCCGAAGCCGAAGGTCTTGAACCCCATCGACTCCAGGGCGCAGTTGCCCGCGAACACCAGCAGGTCGGCCCAAGAAACCTGCTTTCCGTACTTCTGCTTCACGGGCCAAAGCAGGCGCCGGGCCTTGTCGAGGCTGGCGTTGTCCGGCCAACTGTTGAGCGGGGCGAAACGCTGAGCACCTTGGCCGCCACCGCCGCGGCCGTCTGCAATGCGATAGGTGCCGGCAGCATGCCAGCTCATACGCACGAAGAGTCCGCCGTAGTGCCCGTAGTCGGCCGGCCACCAATCCTGCGACGCCGTCATCAACGCGATGACGTCGCGCTTTAGCGCCTCGACATCGAGCTTGGCGAATTCCTGGGCGTAATCGAAGTCGGCACCCATCGGATTCGACTTCGACGAATGTGAATGCAAGACAGAGAGATCCGGCTGATTCGGCCACCAGTCGCTGTTTGTTCTCGGACGATTCCCGGTAGGCGTCGGAGACGGGATTGCGGGGTTTTCACTTTCGCTGGTGCTCTCGGTGTTTCCGTCGTGAGCAACCGGGCAACTATCGGACACGGTAATCCCTCCATGAGCGAGTAGAACGGACTTCGATCACGTTTGTGATCGCAAACTCTGAGTTGTCGAGCAGTCGGGACACAGGCCCCAGTAAATGACCTCGGCTTCGTCGAGAACGAAACCGTTGTGCGCCGACGGCGTCAAACACGGTGCCTCTCCGACTGCGCAGTCGACATCTGCAACGACCCCACAGGACCGGCAGACGACGTGATGATGGTTGTCGCCGACGCGTGACTCGTACAGCGCCACCGATCCGGACGGTTGGATCCGCCTGATCAGCCCGGCGTCGGTGAGAGCGTGCAACACGTCGTAGACCGCCTGCCGCGACACCCCCGGCAGAACAGCCCGCACAGCATCGAAGACAGTCTCGGTGGCTGCGTGTGGGCGTGCATGCACAACCTCGAGCACCGTGACTCTGGGACGAGTCACGCGAAGCTCAGCGTTACGCAGTTGGGCTGCATAATCCGGCGTCGAAGGCACCTTTCCACTATTGCGCAATCTTCTGGACTGAACCCAGACTTTCGCGAAAATCATCGCTGACAGGGCCCTCCCGACCGATTCGTCCGTGCTGGAAGTGAGCCGGATTCCTCGCTCTTTCTGGCGTCCCCACACCGCCTTCAGGTTTGTTGTGCGTCGACGCGTCCTGCTGTGTGGTTCCACAAACTCCGACAATCTCCCCTTCGTCCAACTACCGTGAAAGGGAGAATCCGCCGAGGTCAGGAGTGCTCGTGCCCAAACTGGAGATCAAGAGGAAGTCAGAACTCTCACGGCAGGAAGTCGCCGACCGACTCATCGCCCTCGGCCAAGCCCTCGCCAGTGGATCGGAAGTGGAGCTGGGGTCGGGTGGGGACTCGATCGAAATCAGTGTTCCGGAACAGGTTCGGTGGGAACTCGAGATCGAAGTCGACGGCAACGAAGTCGAGATAGAAATCGAGATTCACTGGCGCGACGACCCTCAGGAAGAATCGTAAGAGAAGTCTCCGCCTCCCGCCAAAGCAGTTCGTCGCAGCCGACCACGCAAGAGCACTTCCACATAGGCCGACTCGAATACGGTTGTTCGGCACTTACGGAGACGCCGACACCTCGAGAGACACGACGCGCAGCAGTGCTCGGAGATCACTTTCGATCCGTCGAAACAGTTGATACACAACGATGAATCCGGCGATACCGCCCAAACACAGCGCACGGACTGTTGCGTTGAGTTCCTCACCGGCACCCGAACCGACAAAACTGAGCCCCGCGATTCCCACCAGTGGAACCGACGCCGCGACTGCGAGGTAACGCGTGCTGCTCCGACCCAACGAGCGAATATCGCGTCCGTCGTCGCTTCGTAACTCGCCGTGTGACAACAAGATCGGATACAGACATCGAACCGAGTAGTACGTCAGGATGAAGAACGGATACGCGACTGCGACGGCGCCGCACACCGCCAGCGACGACATCAGGTGCACGTAGGCTCGCTGCGGAATTCCGCCGGCGGCAATCTGCAATGCGACCGGATATGCGATACCGGCCAGAACCCACAGACCGAATGCGATCACCACCGCGCGATGTCCGACATTCAGCGTCGCGGTACGCGCTTTGTTCAAGACCTCCGCGCTGTACGTCTGACCGTTGCGCAGTCCGTGAGGCACGGTGAGTGCAAGCCGACACCAATACAGGATCGCTGCGGCACCGAGAGAGAACGCAGCCACCCCGATGACCAGATGAACCTGCTCGAGATGCTGCTGAGCCTGCGGCGAGAGACCCGAGATGATCAGCATCTTGTTGTAGTAGTAGTTGTAGCCCGCCGCAAGAAGATTTGGAATTCCGATCGCGGCAAGCACTATCGGCAGCGCCCACTTCCACAACGTCGAACGTGGGCTCCCTTCCGGTGGGTCCACAAGATTGCGAGCAGACCGGTCCAGACACAGTGCGAACTGACGAGCCAACTTTCGGCCGCCAGACCACCTTCCGTCTCTCTCCGGCGAGAGAGACTTGACCAGAACTCGGCGCAGCGCCGGCGGACAGTCGTCCGGTAGCCGTGCCTCGGCTGCGGGATCCACCCCGCGCCGGCGGGCCTCGAGCGCCTTCTTGGGCGACGGTGGGTTCTCCCCCGTACCGTCGTCCGTGAAAGGCCTACTCCCGGTGAGGAGTTCCCACAACATCACGCCGAGTGCGTAAATGTCGCTACGGGTGTCGAGTGTGCCAGGCGCCCCCACCGCACAGGCCTCCAATTGCTCCGGAGACATGTAGGCAAGCGAGCCTCCGACAAAACAAGCAGCGTCCTCGGTCGAAACCTCCTCGCTCGAGCTGACGTTGAAGTCGGCGAGCTTGGGGATGCCTTCGACACTGAGCAGTACGTTCGCCGGCTTGATGTCCCGATGTAATACGCCGTGCTCACGCGCATACTCGAGGGCATCGGCCAGTCGCATCCCCATCCAGGCCACGGTCTCCGGCCACGACATCGCAGCGATCTCGCTCCTCAGGCTCGTCTCGCTGGGCTTCATCTCTCCCTTCTTCGCCAGGGTCTTGTCGATGGCGTCGAGAAGTAGTTGTCCGGACCGCTGCGCCTGCGGTGTCACGCGGACAAGTTTGACCACGTCGAGCAGGGTCCCACCCGGCACGTATTCCATGAACAGGACTCGCAGTGCGCGTTCCTCGAGCAACCGTTGATCGAAGACCCGGACGATGTTGGGATGGTCGAGCTGGGCGAGAGTCTGCGGCTCGACTCCGACGTTGCGCGAGATTTTCAACGCAACCCACCGCTGCATCGACAGTTGCCGAGCGAGGAACACTCGGGCGAATGCGCCGTGCCCGAGTTCCAACACCAGCTCGAAATCGTCCAGGTGCTGCCCGATTTCGAACTCGTCGAAACCCGACAGTCCCAACATCATCACGTCTTCGCGACCGGCCATCGAATCACGGTCGAACATCTGCTCGAAACTCTCTGCCTGCAAGGGAAACTCGCTGAGGTACTCGGCTGCTGCGACGTCCTCCCCACCCTGCTTCCGCAGCCGGAACTCCTCGTACAGGAGCTCGGCCGGTAATGGTTCTTCGAGTAATTCGGGATACTCGGCACAGTAATCCGTGAGCCGTTTCGGGCAATCATTTTTCAGCCAGCGGTACTCCATGTCGATTCCGACCAGTTCGATCAGCGCCGCCCGACGAATCTTGGCTGGATCAGGCAGATAATCGCTCAGGTCGGACGGGGTTCGCCCCTCCTCCCAATCCGCCACAAGGCGGCCGAGACCGTCTGCACCGTTCTGGCCGTCACGCACCACCCGCAGCGTTGAGAGGCGCAACTCGGTGACGGTGCCCCGTTCGGTCAGGGGCCCGCTCGCGATTGTCGCGTCACTGGCCTGCGCACCACGTTCATTCATGACACTTCTGTTCCGCACCTCGATCACAATGAATCGGAGTGACTCACTTCAGCGTAACCCCGGTGGTACTCCAGACCCCAGCGAATCTATTCGGCGTGAACTGCCGACTCCGTGCCGATGCGAACGAGTTCGTCGCGCTCTTTGATTTTGATCCGATCACGCCCATGCTTCACACCGAGGGCACGTTCGGCGGCATCGATGCGAAGCCATCCATCCCAATCGACGGGCACCACTCTGCCGGCCCCGAGGACCTCCGCGAGCCGGCCATGGCCGGCTCGACGCCCGTATTCCGAATCCAACTGTCGCAGCAAGGTTTCGACGGTTTGGCGTGCATCAGGCCGAGCCGCACCGATCAGCCCGGCGGCACCTCGCTTCATCCAGCCCGTCACGAACAAACCTGCGATCGGCGAGCCGCTCTCGTCGACCGCTGCGCCGCCCTGGTGCGCAACATTGCCGCGTCGGTGATCGAAAGGCACCCCGGCAAGTGGCGTCCCGAGAAATCCGATTGCCCGGTACACAGCTTGAACCGGATAGTCGGTACAGATACCCGAAGCGGTGACGTGACCATATCCGTCCGGGTCTGTCCGCTCGACGCGGAGTGCTTCGACTTTCCCGCTGCCGAGAATCTGCGCCGGCTGTCGGTAGAAGTGCAGGTGAACTCGACGCTGGGCAGTTCGGTCGGCAGGCGCAGTGTCCGCGAAACTACGGAGTGTCTCGACTGCCAGTCGGGTGTGCGCCAACTGTTTGGTCATCCGCTCGACATGCCGGTCCGGTACGACATCGACAGAATCGACGACAACATCGACTCCGGGCAGTTCACCGAGAGCGCGCAACTCGTTCGGGGAGAAGCGAGCGTCGGCTGGTCCGCGCCGGACAAAGATGTGTACTTCGCGAACTCGACTGCCGGCGATCTCTTCCCGATTTTGGTCGGAGACGTCCGTGGCCTGCAGCGATTGCGCCTCGGCGAGGAGCATACGGGTGACGTCGAGTGCGACGTTGCCACCTCCGATCACTGCGACCGATTCCGCGTTCAGCGGCCACTGCGGCGAGCTGTCCGGGTGATCGTTGTACCAACCGACAAACTCGGCGCCACCGAAAGAACCTGGAAGCTCGACGCCGGGAATGTCGAGAGGTGCATCCCGCGGCGCACCGGTTGCGATGATCACAGCATCGTAGGAAGAACGTAGGTCACCGACTGAAAGGTCCTTTCCGATCTCCACGTTGCAGAACAGCCGGAAGTCACTGGCGACCAGCGTGGTGTGCAGAGAATGGGCGAACTTTTCGGATTCGGGGTGCCCTGGTACGAGACCGTAGCGCACCAGTCCGTACGGCGTCGGTAGACGCTCGAACACGTCTGTCTTGGTGCCGGGCGCAAGTTCGGCGAGAGCGCCGGCGGCGTGGATTCCCGCCGGCCCCGCTCCGACGATCGCGACACTGAGCGGTGGTGAGAAGAATCGGGGCGCCGCAGGCGGGGATACCGCTGGACCTCTGGCGTTGATCATCCCCCGAGGCTAGGACCTCAACTGCGCTGGAGATCAAGTCCGCTTTCAGCAGCCCGCTTTTCAGTAACCCTGCTCTGCAGGCTTGTGCTCGGTTGTGTAGCGGTAGAAGTCCGCTAGTTGGAGTTCGCCGGCAGCTGCCTCGTCGACTATGACGGTCACGTGTGGATGCAGCTGCAGCACCGACGCCGGGCAGAATGCCGAGACCGGACCTTCGACCGCGGCCCGGACGGCGGGCGCTTTGCGGGCGCCGTCCGCGATCAGGACGAGATGCCGTGCATCACTGATGGTTCCGAGCCCTTGCGTGATCACATGATGCGGTACGTCGGCTGGGTCTGCGAAGAACCGTGCATTGTCGGCGCGGGTCCTCTCGGTCAAGGTCTTCACTCGGGTGCGCGATGCAAGCGAGGAGGAGGGCTCGTTGAAACCGATGTGTCCGTTCAGGCCGATGCCGAGGATCTGCACGTCGATGGGACCGTTTTCGGCGATGGCAGCATCGTAACGCCGGGCAGCGTCACTGGGATCCGCGGCCCCGCCGTCGGGGCTGAACACTCGCGCATTGTCGATGTCGAGGTGATCCACGAGTTCCGTGCGGATGGTGTGCGCGTAGGACTGCGGCTGATCGGACGTGAGACCTACATACTCGTCGAGAAGATACGCGCTCATCGCCGCGAACGACACTCCCGATTCTCGATGCCTCTTGATCAGCTCTCGATACGTGTGCAGCGGTGACGATCCGGTCGCGAGGCCGAGCGTCCGCGCTCCGTTTTCGATTGCGCCACAAACGATATCTGCAGCGATTCGCCCGCCGTCCTCCGGACTGGGAACTATGACGATTTCCATTCAGACTTCCTCACTGCTCTTGCCGGCTCCGACGATGGCCTCACGTACCGAACCCGAAGCGCGGTCCAACAGTTCGGTTGCTTCGGCGAAGTCGCATTCGGCCAACAACATGACGACCGCTGCCTTCACATGACCATCGGCATTGTCGATGGTCTCCGCAGCGATCTCGGTATCGACTCCGGTGGCTGCCGCGACGATCCGGTTCGCACGATCGACAAGCTTGGCATTGGTCGGCCGAAGATCGACCATCAGATTGTGGAATGCCTTCCCGGAGCGAACCATACTCGCCGTGGAGAGCATGTTGCACACCATCTTCTGCGCAGTTCCGGCCTTGAGCCTCGTCGATCCGGTGAGGATTTCGGGGCCGGTCTCCACTTCGATGGCCACGCCGGCGTGAGAACTCATTGCCGCGTTCCGGTTGCACGAGACTGCCACTGTTGCAGCGCCGAGTTCGCGGGCGTGATCGAGTCCCCCGATGACGTAGGGGGTACGACCGCTGGCAGCCAGACCCACCACGACGTCGTTGGCGTTCAACGAGATTGCGTCGAGATCGACCCCAGCCGCTCGCGGATCGTCCTCGGCCCCCTCGACGGCGTTCAGAAACGCTCCAGGGCCACCGGCGATGATGCCGATCACCTCGCCCGGATCGGTCCCGAACGTCGGAGGGCATTCCACCGCGTCGAGAACTCCCAGACGCCCACTTGTCCCCGCTCCCAGGTAGATCAGTCGACCACCTTGTGCTCGGGCCGCGACGATCAAGTCGACTGCGGCTTCGATGGCGGGTAGTACCGCTGCCACCGCGCCGGCCACGATTGCGTCCTGTTGATTCATCACCGTCAGCAGACCCGACACCGACATGACATCGAGATCGCGGGTCAGAGGGTTGGGTCTCTCGGTGGAGAGCATTTCCAATTGCATTGTGGCGAGTCCTCCTCGATCGATATTCATTACGACGACTCCTCGTCAGTATTCACAGCGACGACTCCTCGTCAGTACTCACAGCGACGACTCCTCGTCAGTGCCGCTTCGAAGCAATGGCATCATGGCTTCGTTGCAGAGCAGAGAGTGCGCTGGGCAGCGAGTGCGCCACCATCGCAAAAATTGTGTCGACTACCAACAGCTGACCGGTGCGGCTTGCCATCGCAGCCGATCGGAAACCGAATTCTCTACCGGCAGTGAGCAGAACGTGATGTGACTGCACGGCGAGCGTCGATCGTGCCCCTCCGGTGATCGCAGCCGTCGACGCCCCGGTTCGACGGGCAAGGGCAAGTGGTTCCACGACATCCGAAGTCTCACCCGAATGTGAGATCCCCACTGCGATGTCGTCCGGTCCGAGCAAGCTGGCGCTGACCATGGCCGCGTCTCGGTCGAGATGAACCCGGCAGTTGACGTCGATGCGAGAGAGCTTCAACGTGAGGTCTTGCGCGACGATGCCAGAGGCGCCGATGCCGTAGACCTCGACGCGGCGGGCGGATCGAATCCGGGACACAACTTCTTCGAGCGCAGCAGGATCTGTCAATTGCGCCGTGCCCTTGAGTTGTTCGGATTCGAACTCGGCGAGCTTGGCCATCACCTCACCGGCCGAGTCGGCAGCAACGATGTCCACACCGAGCGGGATCGTGTTCTCTGTACCGGACCCGCTGATCGCCGCCAGCGCGAGACGAAGCTGTGGATAACCCTCGAAACCGAGTCGTTTGGCTGTGCGGACCACTGTCGCCGTGCTTGTCGACGCTCGTTCGGCGAGGTCGTTGACCGTCAGGGTGGAGGCCAGACTGGGGTCGGCTTCGATGATTTCGGCGATCCGCAGCTCGGCAGGCGAGAGGCTGCTCAGTGATGCACGAATACGAGCAAGCAGGTCGACGGACGCCGGAGCACTCCGGTCCAAAGTCATAACGCCTCGATTCGCATCGTTTTCGGAGCTGACGGCACCGATGTGATTCTAGGCAGCCCACGGCTTCCTGGCGTCAGAGATCCGAGCACACTGGCGTGACGCGCACCGGTGCACGAAGCGATGCTGCCGGGCAATCCGTGTGCGGTGAGATAGCCGAGAACCGCGAAAGCCAATGCTTCCTTGATATCGGAGGTGACGCCGAGCTCGTCCGAAGAGACAAGCGCGATGTCGCCCAGTTCGTCACGAAGCATCGCCATCAACGTCGGGTTCTTGGTGCCACCGCCTGACACCACCACTTCGGTAGCCGCCAGCGCTTTGACGGAATCGGCGACGGTCCGGGCGGTCAGTGCAGTCAGTGTCGCGACGATGTCGGCCAGAGACAAGGATTCGTAGCCCCGCAGTGCGGCGAGTAGGTAGTCCCGATGGAACAATTCCTTGCCTGTGCTCTTGGGAGCGGGCTGCGCGTAATACGGTTCGCTCAGTAGTTGTGCGAGCAGATCGACGTTCGGTGTGCCGGCTGCGCCCAGAGCACCTCCGAGATCGAACCACTGCTCCCCGGCAGTGAATTCGCCTACCGCAGCGTCGATCAACGCATTTGCGGGGCCGGTGTCGAAGGCAATCGGTACTGCGGCACCATCTGCCGTCGATGTCGGAGCGCCTCCCGGAGCAGTGACGTTCGCGATGCCACCGCGATTGAGCGCGACGGAACCCGAAGTTCTTCCGTTGAGCCACAATACGTCGAACGCACTGACCAGTGGTGCACCCTGACCACCCGTCGCCACGTCGCGAGAGCGCAGGTCCGACACGACCGTGCATCCGGTCTTCTCGGCTATCCAGGCCGGCTGCCCGAGCTGAAGAGTGCCCTTTACTTGCGCTCCTTCGACCCAGTGG
>NZ_LVCT01000710.1:0-8197 GCF_001647205.1 Rhodococcus sp. EPR-134 | reverse complement strand
TCTCGGTGTTCGCATTCGTGAAGCTGATGACCGGCATGATCTGGCTCGCGATCGTGGGCCGCAACATCACCTGGGGCGTCGCGTGGCACCGCTTCTCGGCGTTCTTCAACATCTACTTCAAGCGTGAAGACGACGGCACCGTCGCCCTCGGCGCGGCAAAGCCCATGATGTCCAAGGGCAAAGTCCTGACGATGGAGAACGTCGACCCCGACACCGACACTCTCGGCGCCGGAAACATCGAAGACTTCTCCTGGAAGGGCTGGCTCGACTTCACCACCTGCACCGAGTGCGGTCGTTGCCAGTCCCAGTGCCCCGCGTGGAACACCGGAAAGCCGCTCTCGCCCAAGCTGCTCATCATGTCGCTGCGTGACCACGGCTACGCCAAGGCCCCGTACCTGCTCGCTGGTGGACGCAAGGACATGGGCGGCGACGAGATCGGTCTCGTCGACAGCGAAGGCAATGTCAAGGAAGGCGCCCTCGCAGCCATCCCCGAGGCCGCGCGCCTCGAGGCCGACCGCAAGCTCGTCGGTGAAACCGTCGAAGGTGAGATGGCCCCGGTCATCGACGCCGAAACCTTGTGGAGCTGCACCAACTGCGGCGCCTGCGTCGAACAGTGCCCCGTCGACATCGAACACGTCGACCACATCATCGACATGCGTCGCTACCAGGTCCTGATCGAATCGGAGTTTCCCTCCGAACTCGCCGGCCTGTTCAAGAACCTCGAGAACAAGGGCAACCCCTGGGGTCAGAACTCCAAGGATCGCCTCAACTGGATCAACGAGATGGACTTCGAGATCCCCGTCTTCGGCAAGGACGCCGACAGCTTCGAGGACTACGAGTACCTCTTCTGGGTCGGCTGCGCCGGCGCCTACGAAGACCGTGCCAAGAAGACCACCAAGGCCGTCGCCGAACTCCTCGCCACCGCGGGAGTGAAGTTCATGGTCCTCGGCGCCGACGAAACCTGCACCGGCGACTCCGCACGTCGCGCCGGCAACGAGTTCTTGTTCCAGCAGCTCGCGATGCAGAACATCGAGATGCTCAATTCGGTCTTCGACGGTATCGAGCAGAAGAAGCGCAAGATCGTCGTCACCTGTGCGCACTGCTTCAACGCCCTCGGCAACGAGTACCCGGAGGTGGGCGGCGACTACGAGGTCGTGCACCACACTCAGCTGCTCAACCGTCTGGTGCGCCAGAAGAAGCTGATCCCGGTTGCGTCCGTGAGCGAAGACGTCACCTACCACGACCCGTGCTTCCTCGGACGCCACAACAAGGTTTACGACGCTCCCCGTGAACTCATGGAAGCCTCAGGCTCCAAGCTCGTCGAAATGCCGCGTCACGGCGAACGTTCCATGTGCTGTGGTGCCGGTGGTGCTCGCATGTGGATGGAAGAGAACATCGGCAAGCGCATCAACGTCGACCGCGTCGACGAAGCGCTCTCCACCAACCCCAAGAAGATCGCCACGGGTTGCCCGTTCTGCCGCGTCATGCTCACCGACGGCGTCACTGCCCGCCAGGAGCAAGGCCAGGGCGAAGGCGTCGAGGTCGTCGACGTCGCGCAGCTGATGCTGAACTCCGTCACCCGCCTCGATCCCGCCCAGCTCGGCGAGAACATCAAGGTGATCCCGCGCGAGAAGGCACCGGTCGCTGCTGAGGCAAAGGCTGAGACCGTCGAGCAGGATCGGGTCGCCGAAGTCGAGGAAGCTGCCGCGACTCCGGAAGCCAAGGCTGCACCGGCAGGCAAGGGTCTGGCCATGAAGGGCCTCGCCAAAGCACCAGGTGCAAAAGCTCCCGGTGCCAAGGCACCCGGCAAGGGGCTCGGAATGGCCGGCGGGGCAAAGGCTCCCGGCGCCAAGAAAGCGGCTCCCGCCGCAAGCGCGGAAGCTCCCGCTGACGAAGCTGCTGCACCGGCAGCACCTGTCGCAAAGCCCAAGGGTCTCGGCTTGGCAGGCGGGGCCAAGGCTCCCGGCGGCAAGGGACTGCAGATGAAGGGCGCCGCCAAGGCACCCGGAGCAAAGGCCGCTGCCGCGCCGGCAGCGGAAGCTCCGGCTGCTGAGGCTGCTGCACCCGAAGCTGCTGCACCCGTCGCCAAGCCGAAGGGTCTGGGCCTGGCGTCCGGCGCCAAGGCACCCGGCGGCAAGGGACTGCAGATGAAGGGTGGGGCCAAGGCTCCTGGTGCAAAGGCTGCTCCTGCTTCTGAAGCACCTGCTGCTGCTCCGGCAGAGGCTCTGGCAGAGGCTCCGGCTGCACCGGCAGAGGCTCCGGCCGCCGAGGCGGAAGCCCCGAAGGCTCCGCCTGCCGCCAAGGCCGGCGGACTCGGATTCAAATCGGGCGCAAAGGCTCCCGGTGCCCGGAAGGCAGCTCCCGCTGCGGCCCCGGCGCCGGCTGCTGAGGCCCCGGCTCCCGAGGCCGAACCTGTGAAGGCAGAACCCGCCGCCGAACCTGTGAAGGCAGAACCCGCCGCTGAAGCGCCTGCTGAGGCGTCCGCACCCGCGGAAGCTCCGGCGCCTGCTGCCGCGCCGCCCGCCCCCAAGGCAGGCGGACTCGGATTCAAGGCCGGCGCGAAGGCTCCTGGCCGCAAGAAGTAAGCGCACCACACGCGAATGCCCTCACCGTCACGGTGAGGGCATCCGTGTTTGTGCGGGAGCCTTTGCCGACCGAGCACCCTTTCCCTCGACCCGACACACCGTCCAGCACACGGAAACCGGTGCTCGCCCTGTGCAAGTGGTGCTCACTCCCCCGCCAACTCGAGGCCGGCGTGTCAATCGGCGACAAGCATCACCGCACCGCGCGCACGCCCGACGCCCCTTTCCTGCTGCCGGCCGATGACGTATCGTCCCGGAGCGATGCCGGTCGCGCCGTGCTCCGGGTGGATGAGGTACGCGGTCACTCGGGTGTCGAGCATGCCGAGTGCAAGGCCCCGAGCATCTTTCACCGGCGTCGACCACGTGCACTCCCCTTCGTCTGCAACCAGACTGTGGGGGTTCCCTCCCGCCGCACTTCGCAGCAGTTCCACGCCGGAGAGCGGCACTCTCACAGAGCGTGTCCATGGCAGGGGCGCCACGATATTTGCGAGCAGCGAAAACGGGATCACGATGAGATCGCCTTGCGCCTGGAGTCCGTCGATCACAGGAATGGACACTTCCTGGTCCAGGTAGTCGAAGACATCGAGGCCGGTGAGGGTGGTGAGAGCGGACAAGGTCATGTTCGAGTTCATAAGTATCACCCAGGGTTTGAGGATTGAGGGTTCGAGGATTGAGGGTTCGAGATTCAGGTTCGACGAACGAGACGGGAATAGTCGGTACCGGTGATGCCGTAAGTCCATCCGGCGGCATCCAAAGCGGAGGTAAACCATCCGGGTACGTGAAGGCCGTATCGACGCCGATGCCCGTCGCGTTCGAGAGAACCGTTGACCGCGAGGAGAATCCGTCCACTTCGGCCCCAGCCCTCCGGCGACGCGTAGAGCTGCAGCAGGCAACCGGCGTTACCGGGATCGTCGGTTTGGTCGACCAGTGTCAGGCCTGCCAGCTCGATGTAGGAATCCCACCCGATCCGCTCGATTGCACATCGACGGATCTCTACATTGCGCTCGTGTGCGATGCGTTCGGCGGTGGGGTCGAGCACCACCCAGTCTGGAACGATCGCTCCGTGTAGAACGAACGCCTTTGTACCGTCTACGAATTCGATTGCGGGGGAATCCGAATGATGCAAGCGCCGTGCCCCCTGCGCGCTGCCCGGAATCGGTTCGGCATGTAAGGCAGTGGGTCGTTCCGCCATGATGCACACGTCGTCGAACGCCCACCACCACCCGGTCGAGTCAGCCAGTGCGGTCTGCACGTCGAGGAGTTCACGGTCTTCCGAGCGGAAGGTCGCAAGACCGAATCGATGGCATGTGTCGTAGTACGCGATTCGATGTGCGTCCTGCTGCCCGTACCAGGTCACTTCCCCGGCCACCGGGGTCAACATCGTTCGTATCGCAGCTGCGACGCCGTCGAACAGCGTGGTGTGCAACGATTCCCAAATGGACGCCCTGATCAGGCGCTCCCCCTGCCGGCGTTCCATCTGCCAGTCAGTTCTCCGACATTCGATTCGCGCGTCCATGCGTCGGCGCGATGCCGCAAACATGCTCGCGATATACCCGGAAGCGCAGTCGAGGCCGGTGCCGTCCAATGACATCTTGGTCGACAGTCCTTCGGTGACGATCAGGTCCGAACCAGCAGACGGCGACGGGACCCAGACGAACTCCGGTTTCGGGAGCCCGGAGCGTCGATACAGTTGCGCGACAGAGGCTTCTGCGGTGTTTCGATCAGCAGGACGAGTACACAATCCGCGTTCGAGCCACACGTCGCGGATCTTTTCCAGGGCCAGACTGTCTTCATCGAAGAGATTGAAGTTCTCGGGCAATGTCGCTCGATGTGATGCCGACGAGCGAATCGGTGCGGCGCTCACGCGACGGTGGCGGTGTCCGCCTTTCCTGTAGTCATAGTTGAACAGCCTGGCACGCGAACGCTCCGGGCGCAAGGGTTTCCTAGAGCGCGACACCGGGAACCTGCCACCGTTTCCCCATACCGAACACCCTCTCCAGCGACGCGAAACCGGTTCGAACTGTGGACAAGTGGTGTTCACTCACGGCTATCCACACCCCCGGGGTCACGGCTTCCTTTCCAGCGCCGGGCACAGCAAGATCGATCGACATGGGGGAACAGACACATATCATCCGCAGGCCGGACCAACTGTCGATCGGTCGCACCGATGCCGAGATCCGACAGGCCTGCGCTAGTGGAACCTGGGCCAGAATCCATCGGGGTGCGTACGTGGACAGCGGCCACCTGTCCCGCCTCGACGCATACGGACGACATCGATTGCGGGCAGAGGCCGTGGCCTGCGCCGCTTCACCCGGTGCCACTGTCAGCCACGTCTCGGCTGCGGTTCTGCACGGTTTCGAACTCTGGAACACTCCGCTCGAGGTCGTTCACCTGTCCCGGAACCGGCGAGGTGGTGGCCGAAAGTCCGCTCGACGTCATGTGCACTCGACATGGCTGGCGGACAACGAGATCACCGAAGTCGATGGGCTGCGCGTCACGACTCCGGCACGAACTGTTGCGGATCTCGCGAGGACACTCACTTTCGAACAGGCTCTCGTCGTGGGCAATTCAGCGTTGCACCGTTCAAGGTTGACCAAGGACGCGGTTGCAGCCTCGCTGGCACTCAGCCCGAACCATCCGCGCCATCGACATGCGCTCCACGCGCTCACCGCGATGGACTCCCGCATCGAAAGCGTCGGTGAATCACGGAGCCTCGCATTGTTCCTGCACGAACACCTGCCGCTCCCCGAACCCCAGGTCGACATCCACGACGCCCGAGGGTTCGCCGGCCGCGTCGACTTCCTGTGGCGTGAGCAGCGCACCATCGGAGAGTTCGACGGCCGCATCAAGTACGGCCGACTGGTGCCAGCCGGTCGCAGCCCCGAGGACGCGCTCTGGAACGAGAAGCTCCGCGAAGACCGACTCCGTGACGCAGGGTGGGAGGTCGCGAGGTGGACGTGGGCCGACCTGTCGACCCCGTCACTGGTGGCAAGTCGGATCCTGGCGGCCTTCGCGCGCAGCCACGGGGCCGTCAGCTACTGATCGCAGGCTTCCACAGCTCGAGCGTCGGAATGCCGGGTGGAGTGAATCCGAGCACCTGCCCGTAGAAGGACAGCTCGGCGTTGCGTGAGCTGATGATGGTCGACTGCTTGCGGAATCCGTGAGATTCACCCTCGTAGGCCAGGTACGCGTGCGGAATGCCCTTGGCCACCAGAGCATCCCGGAATCGCTCCGCCTGCGAGGGTGGCACGATCGGATCGTCGAGACCCTGGAGAAGCAACACCGGGCAGTTCAACCCGTCGACGTTGTTGAGTGGAGCACGTTCCGCGTACAGGTCGGCAGATTCCGGCAGCGGGCCGATCAAACCGTCGACGTAACGCGATTCGAAATCGTGAGTTTCCTGCACGAACAGGTCCAGTTCAGCCACGCCGAAATAGGAAGCACCACAAGCGAACACGTCGGACGTCGTCAGTGCGGCCAGAACGGTCCAACCACCGGCGGATCCGCCTTCGATGGCAAGGCGGGCCGGATCGGCAAGCCCCTGCTCGGCCAACCCGTTGACGGCGGTGACGACGTCCTGCACGTCGACGACACCCCACTGACCACGCAATCGATTACGGTACTCACGTCCGTAACCGGTCGACCCGCCGTAGTTCACGTCGACGACGCCGATTCCGCGGCTGGTAAAGAAGGCGTAGACGAGGTTGAGGGCCGGTGCGACGTGCGCCGTCGGCCCACCGTGAACAAACGCGACATACGGCGGTCGTTCATCGTCGAGCCCTTTGTATCGCGGACTGCGCGGCGGATACGCAACGGCGTGAACTTCTCGCCCGTGTCCGTGAGCCACGACGGCTCGCGCTTCCGGAAGGTAGGCAGACTCGGGCAATTCTTCGACCGACGAACGGATTTCGGTGAGTTCGCCGGTACCGAGGTCCAGTTCACGTAGCGCGCCCGCCAGTTTCGCGCCTCCCGAGATGAGCAGTAACCGATCGCCGCGAACTTGCATGAGGCCGATGCTGGTGACACCCGGGGTCGCGATGTCGCGCAGTTCCCCCGACGCCGGGTCGAGTACCGCCAGCGTGTCGGTTCCGACGGTGCGTGCGGTGAGAAGGTGCCCGTTGCCGAGTTCGACGAACCAGCGCCCACCGAAGCGCCACTGCGGGCCACCGAAATCCGCGTTCACCGGGCAAATCGGGCTGATCTTGCCGCCGACGCGATAGATGTTCCACCAGCCGCTGCGATCGCTGATTGCGTAGAGTTCGTCGTCGGTGATCCACTCCGGCTGCAGGACGGACTCTTCAAGTCCGCCGATCAGCACGGAATACGCCTGAGCGACGCCGTCGACGAGTGGAGCTACCCGCAGTTCGGTACCGTCCCAGGGCATTTGCGGATGGTTCCATGCGATCCAGGCGATCTTGGTTCCACTCGGCGAAAGCCTCGGTGACGAGAGGAAGTCCGAGCCGCCGACGATCGAGCGGATGTTGCCGGAACCGTCCAGCGGAATCGCGCAGATATCGCGAGTGATCGCCCCGTCCTCCGCGTGCGCTTCCCGAACCGCCCACACCTCGCCGTTCACGATCTGCAGGTCTGCGTATCGCCACGCGGCCGGCGACGCCGGTTCGGGCGTCAGAGCCCGTGGAGTGACTCCTTCGAGGATGTACACCCGTTGATCGGAGAATTCACTGAAGACCAGTTTTCCGGACTCGGTGACCGTCCAGGCGCCACCGCCGTACTCGTGAACCCTGGTTCGCGCGTTCCACGGCGCGGGGAGGATGTCGACGGGTTGGTTGTCGAGACCAGATCGACGGATCGAGGTCCGACCACCCTCGGTCGGACGAAGTTCAGCCCACCAGATCTCGTCACCGACGTATCGTCCACCCTCGACAGGGTGCCCACCTGCAGCCAGATCAGCTGCTCCGATCGGAGAAGTCCACGATCCGTACGGGGCTGCAATCTGCTCGCTGGGGGTCATCGCTCGACAATAGCCAACGGGCGTGCGACACGGTCCCCGACAATGCACTTGCACAGTGGTGGAATCATGTAACTCGTGAGCACACCAGAACCCGTCCGCCACCGTCAGCCGCAGCGCGAGCTGGAGCAGTCGTCGAAGCTCCAGAACGTCCTGTACGAAATCCGTGGACCGGTGCACGCGCATGCCGCCCGGTTGGAGGCGGAAGGACACCGGATCCTCAAGCTCAACATCGGCAACCCGGCACCGTTCGGATTCGACGCCCCCGATGTGATCATGCGGGACATGATCGCCGCCCTGCCCTATGCACAGGGCTATTCGGAGTCGAAGGGCATTCTGTCGGCGCGGCGCGCAATCGTGACGCGTTACGAGCTGGTTCCCGGCTTCCCCGAGCTCGACGTCGACGACATCTACCTCGGCAACGGTGTTTCCGAGCTGATCACGATGACCATGCAGGCCCTCCTCAACAACGGCGACGAGGTTCTGATCCCAGCACCGGACTACCCCCTGTGGACTGCGATGACGAGCTTGTCCGGAGGGACGCCCGTCCACTATCTCTGCGACGAGGCCAACGACTGGAATCCCGATATCGCCGATATCGAATCCAAGATCACCGACAAGACCAAGGCTCTCCTCGTCATCAACC
>NZ_LVCT01000709.1:0-1221 GCF_001647205.1 Rhodococcus sp. EPR-134 | reverse complement strand
AGATCTACGACAAGATCCTCTACGACGACGCCAAGCACATCTCGCTGGCAACACTTGCCCCTGATCTGCTGTGCCTGACGTTCAACGGCCTCTCGAAGGCCTACCGCGTCGCCGGCTACCGCTCCGGCTGGGTGGCGATCACGGGCCCGAAGGATCACGCGGCCGGCTTCCTCGAGGGACTCGATCTCTTGGCGTCGACCCGTCTGTGCCCCAACGTCCCCGGACAGCACGCCATTCAGGTCGCCCTCGGCGGTCACCAGAGCATCGAAGACCTGATCCTGCCCGGCGGCCGCCTGCTCGAGCAGCGCGACGTCGCTTGGGAGCGATTGAACATGATTCCGGGCGTTTCGTGTGTGAAGCCTCGCGGCGCGCTCTACGCGTTCCCTCGTCTGGATCCGAACGTCTACGAGATCCACGACGACGAGAAATTGGTTCAGGACCTGCTTCTCCAGGAGAAGATCCTGATGGTTCAAGGCACCGGGTTCAATTGGCCGAATCACGATCACCTTCGGATCGTCACCCTTCCGTGGGCCCGAGATCTCGCCGTGGCCATCGAGCGATTCGGCAACTTCCTCACCAGTTACAAACAGTAGATTCTCACGCTGAATCCGGCTGAAATCGAGTAAACAATTCGTTGTACAAATGCCCCGTAAACGTAAAACTGCGGGGCATTTGTGCGACCTTGGTCACATTTTTCGCAAACCATGCGGTTTGATTGACTCTTTAACTATTTAGTGACCTGCCCCGATGTGAAAACGGTCCAACCGGTACGTGATTCGTTGTGAAATTGGTAGTTGGACAACGCGCCAAATCGGTTTGAAATTGGGTACATTAGTTAGCAGCACTTCGGTGCCGCGAGCACCTGGTATCCCTCCCCCCCCTGTGGATACCAGGTTGGTGGCGGGGACAACCCCCCCTGTTCCCCGCCACCCAGCTCGACCAAT
Source organism: Rhodococcus sp. EPR-134 (assembly GCF_001647205.1). Lineage (NCBI taxonomy): Bacteria > Bacillati > Actinomycetota > Actinomycetes > Mycobacteriales > Nocardiaceae > Rhodococcus > Rhodococcus sp. EPR-134. Next base: position 277 of record NZ_LVCT01000709.1, on the reverse strand, counting down.
CCCAGTTTCACAACCCCTCATCGGTAGCACCGGTTTTCGCCGACTCTGCCTTGAAGCGACACTGCCTTTCACCGACACTGCCGTCAGAAGCTGACCATTCGCTTCGGAGCCGATAACATTGCACCGGTGCAAATCCCCAGTCCGACACTCAGTTTCCGATGAGTCACGGCCACGGCCACGGTGGCCCCATTCAGATCGGCCCCACCGCATCACGCGTCGTCATCGGGTTGCTCGTCGTCATCGGCATGGTCGTCGTCGCGGCAGCTGTCGCACTGTG
>NZ_LVCT01000708.1:0-10884 GCF_001647205.1 Rhodococcus sp. EPR-134 | reverse complement strand
TCTCGGTGACTGCGGAAGTTCCTCTGCCGGAAGGGTATTCGTCGGTGCCCCGCAACCGCCGCCTACCTCCGCCTACCAGTGCCAGCGAAGTATCGTCGATATCGAATCCGGGCCGAATGCCGGAACGAAGACATTGCTCGAGGTCATTCCGGGCGCCGGTCAGCCGGACCTTCGCGTGGGTGACCACATTCGCCTGGTGCGTCAGACCGACCCGAACGGAAACACGCAGTACTCCTTCGAAGACTATTCGCGTGGGCTCCCGCTGGCGTTGATCGTCATCGCGTTCGCCGTCGTCATCATCGCAGTCGCACGGTGGAGAGGGCTGCGCGCACTCGTCGGCCTGGTGATCGCCTTCGGCGTAGTCGTCGGGTTTCTCCTACCCGCTCTGCTCGACGGCAAGCCTGCGATACCGGTTGCGCTGGTCGCCGGGGCGGTGATCTTGTACGCGGTTCTCTATCTGGCGCACGGGGTCTCACTCAAGACCAGTTCTGCTTTGCTCGGCACCCTTGCCGCCATGGTGCTCGCCGCGGTTCTCTCCTACCTCTGCATTGAACTGACACACCTCACCGGTTTGTCTGAAGAGCAGAACACCAATGTTCAGACCTATATCGAGCACATAGACATCACCGGCCTGCTGCTGGCGGGCTTCATCATCGGCTCGCTCGGCGTTCTCAACGACGTCACCATCACCCAGGCATCCTCGGCATTCGAGTTGGCCGAACTCGACAAGCATGCGTCCCGTCGAAAAGTCTTCGGCGGTGCGATGCGGGTCGGACGTGATCACATCGCCAGCACGGTCTACACCTTGGTTCTCGCGTACGCGGGTGGGGCGCTGCCACTGCTACTGCTCTTCAGCGTCAGCGGGCGCCCTCTTCAGGACGTCCTGGTCGGTGACGCCGTCGCAATCGAGATCGTAAGGTCCGCTGTCGGCGGAATAGCCCTGGCGCTTTCGGTTCCACTCACCACTGCCATCGCCGTGATTCTCGCCCGTCCGCCCGGTAGCGCGGTCAAGGCCGGCCCCACGTCAGGTGGCCGACACTCCAAACGCTGAAAGCGAGCCTCAGAGTCCGGGAATCGGTGGGAGAACCGGCAACAGAATCGGCGGAAGCCCCGGGATGTAGATCGCCGGCGGTGGCGGCGCGGGCGCGGGCGCGGGAGGCACGTAAGTGTCCTGCACGACTGGCGGAGCCTCGACGACCGGAGGGGCTTCCTCCGTCGTCGTCGGGGGCGGGGTCGTTGTGGTCGTAGGCGGCGGGGTAGTCGTGGTCGTCGGTGCCGTCGTGGTCACCTCGGTTGCCACGGGTCCGGCGTCCTCGGAATCGAAGACCTTTCCTCCGTAGCCCAATCCCAGCCCCACGATCACGATCGCCGCGATCACACCGGCGCCGAGGCCCGCGAACCGTAGCGGGTTTCTCGGCTCTTTGGATGTCGATTCAACGGGTTGTGTCCCGGCGAGCCAGGACGGGTGTGCGGTTCCTGCCCCGGGTCCCTCGCCTTCGTACATCGCCGAGTACGCCTGGGCGTCAACCATCATGGCCTCGGTGTCGGCGTCATGTTCTGTGCCGAATCCGTCCGTGGCCGGGTCGCTGTCGGCGACCGCGAGATCTGCGGCCGGATCGAATCGTTGCTCGTGTCGGTTCGGTCGCGGCTGAGGCAGTTCCGCCGCGTAAGGGCTCGGCACCTGTTCCTGCGGAACGGACTTCGTACCGGAAGCGGCTTCGGACAAGGCATTCGGCCGCTCCGATTCCGCGAGCGTTGCGACCCCTCCGTGGCTGAACGCCTGAACCGGAACGGGTACCTCCGCCGGGGTGTGGATCGGATACGGCGCAAAGATCGGCGCTACAGCCGGAACCTGAACCGGGGCAGATACCGCGCGCGCCGATGGCGTCATCGACGACTCCGCGATCAGCGCAGCGCCTTGCGCAGTCACGAGTTCCGGCTGCTCGGGCGCGATGAGGGGCCACTCCAGCCACGCGGCGAGGGTCGCCCGCACGATCGGAATGCGTGCACCGCCACCGATCAGGAGAATCGCGTCGGGGTTACGGCCGGACGTTGCGATGACCTCTCGTATCTCGCGTGCGAAGGCCTCCACCGACGTGACGACCAACGAATCGAAAACTTCCCGCGACAGCAGGAGAAGCCCGCCGGGGCCGGGCAGGCACACCGCACTTCGTGAGGACAGCTGTTCCTTCGCGAGTCGGCATCGCGCCTGCAGTTCGGCATCGCCGCCCGGGTCGGCCGGCGTAGCTATACGGAGACGCACGGTCTGATCCGAGTAGACGAGCTCGTCGAAGTGATCTCCACTGACCCGCGTCGACCGGGCGGTGACGACGGTAGACCGCATCTGCCTGTCCACAATGCTGATCGTCGATCCAGAACTACCGATGTCGACGACGACGAGTGTGCTCTGGTCGGTCAACGCACCGGACTCCTCGAGCATTCGAAGCGTCGCGACTACTTCGGGAACCAGCTCGAAGTTGTCGATGCCTTTCTGTTCGAACGCTGTTTGGAGTGCTCCGGCCTGCGCTTGATCCCGGTAGGCGACGACCGTATTGCTGCCGAGGTCGGCATTCTCGGTCAAGGCCACGCCGGTTGCCTCCGCTGCGACTTCCTCGGGAATCTCGCGGCCTCGATCGACCGCTCTGGATCGGAACACCGGACCACTGTGGTCGGGCGTCCCCGGGCGCGCCAAACGCACAGCGCTGGCTCCCACCGTCACACCCAAAACCAAGTTCATGATCCACCTTCGTCGACCGTCGACGGGTTCCGTCACCAGACCCCGTCATTCCCCGGCCGGAAGTCTACCCACTGGGCATGGTCTGCGAGGTTCGCGCATCTCACCTAAGGCCTTCTCGCAGCTATTTTTTCGCTACCTGGACGTTCGACCTACCGCCCCAATCCGCGATAGTTCCAACCGGCGGCGCGCCACAGGTCCGGATCGAGGCAATTTCTGGCGTCAACGATCACCCGCCGCCGAACGAGTGGTTCCAAATCGGCGGGCATCAGTGAGGCGAACTCGTCCCATTCAGTGGCGATCAAGACCACATCAGCATTCCTGCAAGCTTCTGACGTGGAGGTTGCGTAGTGAAGGGTGGGAAACAGTCGGCGAGAATTATCCATTGCCTTCGGATCGAAAACGGTGACCGCCGCCCCGTGCAACTGCATCATTCCTGCAACGTTGAGCGCAGGCGAATCGCGTACATCGTCGGATTCGGGTTTGAACGCGGCTCCCAGCACCGACACGTTAGCTCCCAGCAAACTGCCATCGCAGGCTGCCGTCACCAGTTCCACAGCTTTTGTCCGTCGTCGCATGTTGATGCTGTCGACCTCGCGGAGGAAGTACAGCGCCTGGTCGACACCCAACTCCCCGGCGCGTGCCATGAACGCCCGAATGTCCTTCGGCAGGCAACCACCGCCGAACCCCAAGCCCGCATTGAGGAATCGTCTACCGATCCGAGCGTCGTACCCGAGAGCGTCGGCCAACATCGTGACGTCGGCGCCGGTCGCCTCGCACACCTCCGCAATCGCATTGATGAAGGACACCTTGGTCGCGAGAAACGCATTCGCAGATCCTTTGACCAACTCGGACGTCGCCAGATCGGTCACGAGGAAGGGCACCCCTGCGTCCAGTATCTCGGCATACACCTCGCGAAGAACGCCTTCGGCGTTTCCCGGCCGGTCACGATCGATCCCCAGAACCAACCGGTCAGGGCTCAAGGTGTCCGCGATGGCGTGTCCTTCACGCAGGAACTCCGGATTCCAGGCCACTTCTACCGAGCCACCCGCCGGCGCAGTCGCTCGGAGCCGCTCGCCGAGAGCCGCTGCCGTGCCTACCGGCACCGTCGACTTCCCGACTATCAGCGAAGGCTTTCGCAACAACGGTGCCAACATGTCGATCACCGAATGAACATGACTCAGATCTGCGGCGTACTCCCCCTTCTTCTGGGGCGTCCCCACACCGACGAAATGGATGTCCGCAAAATCCGCGGCATCGGAGTAGGAAGTCGTGAACTGCAGCCGACCCGACGCCAGATTCTTCTCCAGCATGTCGGTCAGACCCGGCTCGAAGAACGGGACCTCCCCACGAGACAACTTGTCGACCTTGGACTGGTCGATGTCGACTCCCAGCACGTCGTGGCCAAGTTCGGCCATACACACTGCGTGGGTCGCCCCCAGGTATCCCGTTCCGAACACGGTCATCTTCATGTGTTGTTGGTATGCGTCCGAACTTTCCGAAACGCGTACGCCAGGTGGGCGCGAAACCAACATCGGGCGTACGACGAGTGCGTCGCGTGTGCAACCTATGCTTCTGCCATGCACGTTCTCTTCGTTTGTACGGGAAACATCTGCCGATCACCCACGGGCGAACGCCTTGCACGTGCTTATGCCGCCGAAGCCGGGGTCACCGGATTCACCGCCTCGAGTGCCGGAACCCGGGCGATGGTCGGACACCCGATCGAGCCAACTGCTGCGAGGGTTCTCGCGGGGCTCGGCGGCGACCCCACGGAGTTTCAAGCCCGACGCATGACAGCAGCGCTGGCCTCGGACGCCGACCTCATTCTCACGATGACCGAAAGTCAGCGAGACAAAGTCCTGGCGATGGCTCCGGCGCGGCTCAAGCGCACGTTCACACTTCGAGAAGCCGCACGGTTGGGCTCGCTCGCAGATGCAGGAACTGTCGAGGACCTCGCCGCCGCCAGACCCCGATTTCGTGCCACCGAACCCGAGGACGTCATGGATCCGATGGGTAAGGAAGAGAACGTGTTTCACGAGATCGGACTCGAGATCGCCGATCTCCTCGGCCCGCTGCTCAGCCGACTTCGCTTCGGTGAGCGTTGAGCGCGGGCACCGCGGTCAACTGCGGTAGCGACTTGTCCGACTCGTAGTAGTAGCTGTACTCGTACGCATTGCGTCCGCGAGACGGCGTCATCGTGATGACAGTGCCCAGGACGTGCGCACCCACACTCTGTAGGTTTCCGACCGCGCGCGCCAGTTGATCGCGTTTCGTGGAGCCGTGTCGGGCGATCACCAGGGCACCGTCCGACATCGCGGCCAGGACCGCGGCATCCGTGACGGGTAGCAACGGCGAGGCGTCGATGATGACGTAGTCGTATCGCGCCCGCAGTTCCTCGAGAACATGTTTGGCCGTGTCCGTGCCGAGTAGTTCGCTCGGGTTCGGCGGGATCGGTCCGGAGGCGAGCACTGTCAGCCCGTCGAACTCGGTCGGCTGAAGCACATCGTCCAGCGTCGCTTGACCGGAGAGCACCGAACTGACGCCGACACTTCCGAGCAATCCCAAATACTTCGATACTCGCGGCTTCCGGAGGTCGCCTTCCATCAGGCACACTGATTTGCCGGCCTCCGCCAAGACGAGAGCGATGTTCACGGCCGTGGTCGTCTTACCTTCGGAGGGAAGCGAACTCGTGACGACGATGACACGCGGCGGATGGTCCACCTCGAGGAACTGAAGGTTGGTGCGCAACTCACGGAAGGCTTCGGCACTCACGGAACTTCCGTCACTGAAAGCGATCGCGTGATTGACTTCGACGTCCTTGTCGAACGGGATCGTGCCCACCATCGCCGAACCCGCGATCTCTTCTACAGTTCGACGATCTTTCACCGTGTTGTCGAGTCGATCACGAATCAACGCAAGCGCGATCCCCACAACCAGTCCCGCCACCGCGCCGAGCGCGAGGTTGCGCGAAGTCTTGGGTGACACCGGAACAGTCGGCTGTTGAGCCTGCTGTTCGACGACCACACGTGCAGGCGGTGTTCCGCCGTTCTCGGGTGTCTCCAGTTCCTTTGCCAATGCCACGAATTCGGATGAGAGAGTGTTCGCGATCTCGCGTGCGAGTTCCGGTGACGCGTCCTTGACTGCGAGGTCGATCAACACAGTGTCGGGCGCCGACGTCGCAGTGACCTTGGAGGCCAACTCGTCAGCCGACATCCCGCCGACCACCCTCGGTCCCAGTTCGTCGATCGTCCGCTGTGCGAGTGTTCGGCCGGTCAGGAGTTTTGTATAGGACAGAACTCGCTGCTGTGAAAGTTGACTGCCCTGCAGTGCCTCGTTGACCGAGGTACCCGCCGACGTCGAAACGAACAGCCTCGTCGAGGCCTGGTAAACGGGCGTCGAAAGAAGAGAAGCGCCAAGGGCTCCGAGGATTCCGAGCAAGGTTACAGCAGCGACGATTCGCCATCTGGCTTGCAATATCTTCAGGTAGTCGACAATTTCCATCTTGATGTCTCCTTCGGCTCACGCATGTCCACTGCGGGTCTGAGCGGTCTTTGCCGGTCGGACCGCGAGGGCGAACCGGGCTTTATCAATTTCGATATAGATCAGCTGCGACGGACGAGACGTCCTGTGCTCACGGGCGTCCCAGTCCGCGGTAGTTCCAACCTGCGCCTCGCCAGGCGTCGGGGGAAAGGCAATTGCGCCCGTCGACGATCACTTTCTTGCGAACCAACGAATCGAGATCGGACGGCTGCAACTTCAAGAATTCGAGCCACTCGGTCAATACCAGGACGACATCGGCACCTTCGCAGGCCTCCAATGCATTTGCCGAGTAGGTCAGCGTCGGGAACAGCGCGCGCGAATTGTCCATGGCCTTTGGGTCGTACACGTTCACTGCAGCACCTTGGAGCTGAATCTGACCCGCGACGTTGAGCGCCGGCGAATCACGAACGTCGTCCGAGTCCGGTTTGAACGCGGCACCCAGAACTGCGACTCTCGCACCGAGAAGCGATCCGCATGCCTCCCGCGCCAGTTCGACCATGCGTGTACGTCTGCGCATATTGATGTTGTCGACTTCGCGCAGGAACGTCAATGCTTGGTCGGCACCGAGTTCACCGGCGCGAGCCATGAAGGCGCGGATGTCCTTCGGCAAACACCCTCCGCCGAAACCAATTCCCGCGTTGAGGAATCGACGTCCGATCCGAACGTCGTGCCCGATCGCGTCGGCGAGCACTGTGACGTCGGCGCCCGCAGCCTCGCACACTTCGGAGATGGCGTTGATGAACGAGATCTTGGTGGCCAGGAAAGCGTTCGCTGACGCTTTCACCAACTCCGCCGTCGCAAGGTCCGTGACGAGAAACGGAATCTCCTCATCGAGTAGCTCTGCATAAACTTCGCGCGCAACAGATTCCGCTCGACCGCGGACATTTCGATCGACTCCGAGCACAAGTCGGTCCGGGTGCAACGTGTCCTGGACGGCAAATCCTTCACGGAGAAACTCGGGATTCCACGCGACTTCGACGCTGTCACCGATCGGTGCCAGTTCCCGCGCGCGCTTACCGAGCCGTTCCGCGGTGCCCACCGGTACCGTGGACTTTCCGAAGATGACCGCGGGTTTGGTGAGCAGCGGCGCCAGCGTTTCGATCACGGCATCCACGTAGACCATGTCCGCGGCGAACTCACCCTTCTTCTGCGGCGTACCGACCCCGAGGAAGAACACGTCCGCAAATTCTGCAGCTTCCTCGTACGACGACGTGAACTTCAGTCGCCCTCGATCGATGTTTCGTCGTAGGACCTCGCCCAACCCTGGCTCGTAGAACGGAACTTCACCTGCTGCCAGTTTCTCCAGCTTTGCCGCATCGACATCCACTCCGAGGACCTCGTGACCGAGTTCGGCCATACAGGCCGCGTGTGTCGCGCCCAGGTATCCCGTGCCGAATACTGCTATGCGAGTGCTCATGTTGCTCGATCTGCTTTCTCGAGAGTGTGCGAAGTGTGTTGATGGGAAAAGTGATTCAGGTACGTACGGCACCGATGTTGTCGCGGTACCACGAGATCGTCGACGCGATTCCTTCGCGCAATCCGATTGTCGGCCGCCATCCGAGTTTCCGAATCATGCTCACGTCCAGCAGTTTCTGCATCGTTCCGTCCGGCTTCGAGGTGTCCCACCGCGTCTCTCCGGTGTATCCGACCTCCGTGGCGACTATCGAAGCGATCTCACGAATTGTGTGGTCCTCGCCGGTTCCGACGTTGACATGCGATGCACCGTCGTAGTTGTCGAGCAGATGCAGACACGCCGACGCCAAGTCGTCGACATGCAGGAATTCACGTCGCGGATTGCCACTCCCCCAGTTGACAACCGACTGGACTGCCGACGACTGCGCCTCGTCGTAACGCCGAACGAGGGCGGGAAGTACGTGCGATCCGTGCGGCGAAAAATTGTCTCCCGGGCCGTACAGGTTGGTGGGCATAGCTGAGATCCAGGGGCGACCATGCTGCCGCCTGGCAGCTTGAACATGGAGTATTCCCGCGATCTTTGCTATTGCATAGGCGTCGTTGGTCGGCTCGAGATGCCCGGTGAGCAGGTATTCCTCCTTGATCGGTTGCGGTGCCAATTTCGGGTAGATGCAAGATGATCCGAGGAACAGGAGACGCTCGACGCCGTGTGCGAGGGCAGCGTCGAGCACGTTCACCTGGATGCGCAGATTCTCCGACAGGAAGTCGACGAGGAAAGTGCTGTTCGCCGCAATCCCCCCAACTTTTGCTGCTGCGAGGATCACGTTGGTCGGCTTTTCGCGGGCGAAGAAATCGAAAGCAGCTTCCCGGTCACGTAGATCGAGTTCGGCCGACGTCTTTCCGAGCAACCTGGTGAAGCCCGCAGATTCCAGGTGTCGCCACACCGAAGAGCCGACCAGACCTCGGTGGCCGGCCACGTAGAACGGTGCGCCTCGATCGAGTGGTCGCGCTGCGAATGAATCACTCATCGCGTCGCCGACCAGTCGGGAAGTGCCGGAGTGTCGATCCACGGTCGCCCTTCGTGTTCGAGCGCTTCGATGTCTGCCTCGACCATGATCCGGGCCAGTTCGGGTGTGTGCACGCCGGCCTTCCAACCGAGTTTGCGCTCGGCATGACTCGGATCCCCGATCAGTGCGTCCACCTCGGTCGGCCGAAGATACCGTTCGTCGAATCGAACGTGGTTTTCCCAGTTCAGACCTGCATGTTCGAACGCGACGGTCAGGAAGTCGCGCACCGAGTAGTTGCCACCGGTGGCGAGCACAAAATCCTCAGGCTCGTCGACCTGCAGCATGCGCCACATTCCCTCCACGTACTCCGGCGCATATCCCCAGTCGCGAATCGCATCGAGATTGCCCATGTACAGATGATCCTCGATACCTGCCTGGATGCGTGCGACCGCGCGCGTGATCTTCCGCGTCACGAATGTCTCACCACGCCTCGGGGATTCGTGATTGAACAGAATTCCGTTCACAGCGAAGATCCCGTATGCCTCACGATAGTTCTTGGTGATCCAGTACGAGTACACCTTCGCCGCACCGTAGGGCGAACGTGGGTAGAACGGTGTCTCCTCGTTCTGCGGTGGCGGTGTGGCACCGAACATCTCGGAACTCGACGCCTGGTAGAACCGGCAGTCGAGTCCGGCCATCCGAACCGCTTCGAGTAGTCGGATCGACCCGACGCCAGTGGTGTTCCCGGTGTGTTCGGGTTCGTCGAAGCTGACCCTGACGTGAGACTGCGCAGCGAGGTTGTACACCTCGTCCGGCTTGATCTGCGCGAGTAGTGTCACCAGGCGCGCTCCGTCACTGAGGTCACCGTAGTGAAGAAAAAGTCGAGCATCCGCATCGTGCGGGTCAACGTAGATGTGGTTGATCCTCGAAGTGTTGAACGTCGAGGATCGACGGATCAGTCCGTGAACCTCGTAGCCTTTGGAGAGCAGCAACTCGGCAAGGTAAGAGCCGTCCTGCCCCGTGATTCCGGTAATCAGTGCGCGTTTCATCCTGCGTTCCTTCCGTTGCGGGACAGCCCGCCTGATAGTTGCGAAACCACGGTTGTGGTCCGTAGTCCTCCGAATCGCTCGGCAGTCTTGATCTCGCTCATGCGCGTCCCCCCCCAAACGGCCGAAGACTTTTCGTATGTCACGTGATGCCAGCCGTATGAATGTCGAGTTACCGAACAGGTAGCGCCGCCACAGACGTTTGGGTTCGGATACAAGTCGATACAACCACTCGAAACCCGAGTTCTGGACGAAAGATGGTGCTTCCGAAACAGTTCCGGCCAAGAAGTCGAAGGCCGCGCCGACACCGACGGCCACGTAGTCGGTTCGATCCGCTATCGCCTTCGTGACAAAGTCCTGCTTCGGCGCACCCAGACCGACCCACACGATGTCCGGTGACGTCGGATCGACCTTCGCGATGATGTCGTCGACGAACTCCTTGCTGAACGCGGCAAACGGCGGGGCATATGTGCCGGCCACCTTGATTCCCGGGTATAACTCCTCGACTCGATCCGTCAAGAGACCCAACGTCTCTTCTGTCGTGCCGACAAAATGGTGACGAAGGCTGTAGCGGCGTCCCTTGTCCAGGGTGGCCTCGAAGAACGACGGACCCCGGACTGGTCGAACACCGACGTGATCGGCGGTGCCGCCGATCAGGCGCATCACCCAGCTGACCGGGGTTCCGTCTGCGAAGTTCACACCGGGACCCTTCAAAACCGCGGAGTAGTCGCGATCACTGTGCGCCGCCGACACGCAGTAGGAATTCGACAACCTCACGGAGACTCCGGTTCCGGCTCCCTCTCGTCTGTCGTTGACCACCCAATCGGTAGCTCTCTCGAGATTGGTCGCGGCAAACGGAATGCCACCCACCTCGATGACCTCGAACGGACTGCTCATCTGTCTCACCACTTTTCCGAGTTCGTTTGTCGACGTTCATTGCACTGGCCGTAGCTGCGCGACAAGACCGATGTCAACCGGGACCGAGTCCAATCACGTTGCGGTTCAAAGAGAGAAAGCTCGGTCTCGACAATCGATCGAGCGATACGAGAGGCGAGAGTCGACGCCGGAGCAACCGGGATCGTCACGGCGTTCCTACCTGCCAGTGTCGGCACACCGCCGAGATCCAAACAGACCACCGGCAGGC
>NZ_LVCT01000707.1:0-708 GCF_001647205.1 Rhodococcus sp. EPR-134 | reverse complement strand
CTGTCGCGCCATCCGCGAAGCGTGATCTGACCGCGCCGATACGGAAGCGACTTCTCGATCCGCCCGCGGGCGGGTCCCTCCCCGACAAAGGTCATGGACCACTCGGTACCCAGCTGCTCGAGCGCATCCAGAATCAGGTCGATTCCTTTGTATTGCAACAGTCTTCCTACGAACAAGAGTCTTCGTTTCGGTCTGGGTACCGCTTGCTTCTCGATTCCGTCGTAGCCCAGAACACAATTGGGTTGGACGACGACATTGCGTGCCCGCGGTGCGCCACGTCCGCTGTCGGAGTTCATCGCGATGAAAGTGTCAACTCGTCCGGACATGAAGATGTGTGTCAGTGACCGAACGGCTTTCGTCGAGCAGGTTCGAACTACCGTGGATGCCAGATACCGCATACCGATGCGCTTGGCGAGCCGCATCGGCGGGTAGGTGTTGCCCCCAGCAGGCCCCCATACCAGTCGTACTCCGCCGGCTCCACCGAACAGCACCGGTGGGGGCAGCCAGTCGGAGGCGAAAGTTGCATGGTGCAGGACGTCGAAGTTTGCCGCTTCACGCCGAACGAACAGTGAAGTGTGCCAGAGCCATCGGAGGTATCGACCGTACGATCCGGCTTCTTCCGCGGGCAAAGTCGCTATTCGCACGACACGAACCTCGCAACCGAGCTGTTCACACTCTGATTCCAATGCGGGAGCCTCACCGGAGCGA
>NZ_LVCT01000706.1:0-3398 GCF_001647205.1 Rhodococcus sp. EPR-134 | reverse complement strand
TGCCGTCATCAACAACCGTGTCATCGCGCTACCACCAGCCTCTGTGCGCGCGGCGTCCGAGAATCGCTGCGGCTGAATCGCTCTGAGAACCAACCGATGTTGCGTGCACCGTTGTCGAGAACCACGCGCTTGATCCGTGGACTGATCAAGGCAACGGGGATCAACGTCGCCGACGCGAGTACGAGCAGAGCGCGTTTGGCACTCTGAGCCGCCAACAGTGGCAGCTCGAGCTGTCCCTGACAGACCGCGAGGATTCGTCCGTTGTTGACATACCGGGCGAAGAGCCAGGAATCCCGACGCCGATCCTCGTCTACCGGTTCGTACGCAAGCGCCTCGTCGCACCACACCAACCGGACACCGCCGGCGCTCATCCTGAGCGTGAACTCGGTGTCCTCGCCGCCAGGTAGATCCCAGTCGTCACTGAAGTTCAAGCCGTTCAAAGCCTTCAGGTCCAACAACAGATTTCCAGCGCCTGCAGACGCAACCGGGGTGCCGGTCGAATGGCGAACGCGAGTGTGCAATGGAAGTTCCGAGGCAGGCAGACCCACCGGAATCACAGGACCGGCCACAGCACCTGCGTCGAAATCTGCGGCGCAGGTGAGGAGATTCGACAGCCAGTCGACATCGACGTACTCGTCGTCGTCGACGAAGACGATGTAACGACGATCTCGTGCACGGGCGAGATCGACCAGCGCACGTCGCGCCGGAGATACCCCGCCGAATCCGAGATGCAGTCGTTCGATCCCGTCGGCAACATACGTCGGCGTGGTGGATTCCGGATCGTTGTCGCCTACTACGACCTGGGCGGAGGCACCGGAAGCCTGGATCGATGCCCGGACGCTCTCGATGCAGACAGCCAGTTCCGATTCACGACGAAAGGTCAGAATCGCCACTACGACGCCGTTGGGATTCTTCATGAGAGGTCAACTTTCGGTCGGGCGTCACGGTTCATCGAAACCAGAAGTGCGACGCTCGCGCTGGCGCACGCCGACACGGCCAATGCTCCTGCGACGTATACGGCGCTGTCGGTCAGTCCCGCCCCGAGAACGATCAGAAACTGTAGAGGCAACAGCATGGCGCGAAATGTGTTGAGGTTTGCGGTCTTGTCCACGACGCGGATCGAGGTACCGACGCCCAGAAGAATCCCGTTGAACGCCACCGCCAACCCGCACAGCAGAATGACCGGTATCAAGTTCGGAAAGTGCGGCCCGACCAGATGATCCATCAATCGCACTCCCGAGAGTCGAATCTCGAGCGTGAGACAGATCAGCGAAACGCAGATGATCGAAACCCAGAAGATCTGCAAGCCCACTCGGCGGCCGAGTGCCATGCACTCGCTCGGGCTCATCGCTTCGACACCACTGCCGAACTTACGCATCAGAATTGGCGAGATGCCCGCGAACATCAAGGACAGCGGACCGAGCAGTGTCTGGGCAGTTCTGATCTCACCGATCATCGAGATCGACGCCACCACAGTGAGTATCAAGAACATCGCCTGCTGAGCAGCTGATCCCATCAATATCTCGATCGCAAACGGCACTGATCTATATCGGTGAGTGCGCGAGTACCTGATCGACGGTACCGGCGGTACCAGACGCATGGATGCGTGACCGAGAGCGAGCGCGACGAAGACACCGACCGTATAGGTCACGAGTGCAAGTGTCAGATTCTCGACCAGGAAAGCTGCAATAAGGACGAACGAGAGTGTCACGATCTGTATCGACACAGAGATCCAACTCGCACCGTCGTGCATCAGCATCGTGCGTATCACGTCCAACACCACGAAACCAGCTGCAGCCAAGGCGTATACCGTGAGATTCATCGAGTCCGAGCCGGCGATCACGAACAGTGCCCACACCGATGTCACCGATACCGCCGCCAGCACGATCGTGGGCGCCAACGCCGGTCCACGCTCGTCGGACCCCGCCCCTCGCGACAGCCAGACGTCGACGCCGATCGCTCTCCCCAGTGCCAGTGCCAACAGACCCGCCGATTGAATCACGGCAACCTGGCCGACTTCGATCGGACCCCCGAGTCGTGCCACCGAGGTGAGAACGACAAAAGTGAGGACGCTCGAAAGCCCTTGATCGGCCATGAATGTCACATGCCGAGTGCGATCTTTCACGATCTCACCTCGTCGATGAGCTCACGCATCGACGTCGCCGCTTTGCGCGATGTGAAGCGATTCGAGTAGTGACGATAAGCGGATCTGCGTATCGCCGATCGATCGTCCGCTCCGAAGATTCGATCGAGGGCCTCGCGTATCGACGACTCTTCCAAGGTATGGAGAGGCGTTCCGCCCGGTCCGACAATGTCCGCGAGTGCACCGTTGGTTGCGTAGATGACCGGGGTGCCAACCGACATCGATTCGATCGCAACGCGTCCGAACGGTTCTGCCCATTGAGACGGCACCACGGACGCCGCACTGTCGCGAAGTATCTCGATCACATCTTCGTGCGAAGTGAATCCGGCCAGCGTGACGTTGTCGAGAGCTGCGCTTATGCTGGAGATCTCGCCGTACTGCGGTCCGTCACCGAGAACTGTGAGCGAGGGACTTCCAGCGCCCTGCGGCCAGTTGCGCACCAAATCCAGGACGCCCTTCTCCGGTGTCAGTCGGCTGACGCACACAACCGAATCAGTGCTCCGAAACTCGGGTTCATTTTCTTCGAATCCGAAGTTCGGACGAACCACGACGCGGCCAGAACTGATCAGTCGTCCTTCGACCAGACGTGCTGTCATCGCGCTCGTTGCGACGAACCTGTGCTGCTTCCACCCAAAGACGCTCAGCTTGACCGCCGTAGCGCTCAGGTAGCAGACAAGGCTCTGAAGTCGGCTGTTTCCGTAGCATCCGTTGCGGACACAACTCGTGAAGTATTTGGTGGAACCGCATTCGGTGCACGTGCCATCTGCGCGCAACTTGGCTGACGGTGTGGCGAGGCGATAGTTCCGAACCGCCTGCAACGTAGGAATTGCGGCGGCTCTTAAGGCCACGAGCAACGAAGCCGAGAACGCCGGCCAGAGATTGTTCACGTAGATGACGTCGGGGCGCTCCGAACGGATGATGCGCAACGCATCGACGAGTACGCGAGGACTGAACACTGCGGTGACTGCCGCCCACGGTCCCCGGGAGATCTTGGAATTCTCGTTGGTGCACTGAACCGTCTCGTATCCGATCGATTTCAGGAGCTTGGATTCGTTGGCGAAGCTCTGCTCCTCACCACCCGGATTCCGATAGATCGCATGGAACATCAAGGCTTTCGGCGGCGTGAATCCACCGGCGGACGTCGGGTCCACTTCAGGCTTCGAACGCGCTACATCGAACGACTTGTACATCTCAGTGACCTCCTCTTCGCTCCGGAGCGAACCTGTACGCGTCGTTCTTGTCGCCACGAACCCCA
>NZ_LVCT01000705.1:0-16679 GCF_001647205.1 Rhodococcus sp. EPR-134 | reverse complement strand
AGCGTCGACTCCGTCAAGTCCATCGAGAAGACGAGAACCATGATCGCGACGACGGCGATGTACTCCGTTCTGCTGCGGGCTCGCCCGAGCGCCGTGCTCAGAAGCAGGTAATAGCCGGCCAACAGCAGCAGGAATCCGATCCAACCGATCTGCAGCCGAATGTCGAGCATTCCGTTGTGTGCGCTGGTCGCCGGAAAGGACAGCTTTGACCGAATCATCTGCCCCACTGCACTGTCCGGCGCCCACACCGAGCCGAAGCCCCATCCGAGCAGAGGCCGCTGTTCGGCGTAGTAGTCGGATACCGTCCAGAGATGTAACCGGCCGGTCAGCGTGACATCTCGCGAGAGTAGCGCCGCGACATCGGGTCCGAGCACCTTCATCGCGCCGGACACCCCGAGGTACAGGCCGATGATCACAGTCGAGGCGAGGTGAGCGTTCGGTGTCCGTCGAAAGCACCTCAGAGCAACCATTGTCGCCAGCGCAATCCCCGCAGCAACGAGACCGGTCTGGCTCCGGGCCTCGAACAACACGATGCCGGCGACAGCCAGCGCCGCCACCCACGGAATACGCTTGACGTCGGGAAGCATGAGCATGACACCGACAAGTACAACTTCGATGGCAGCCATTCGTCCCAAAGTGTTCTTGTGCGTGAAGATTCCGCGATAAGCAACGGCGCGGGTGTCCACGTCGATGCCAGTCGAAGGATCGAGGAACACGACCATCAACGACAGCACGAGAAGTACCAGCAAGGTGAGGGCAACAGTCCGCACTCGCACCGCGAAGGTCAACTCACGGGCGACGATGATTCCCGTGATCGCCAGGCACACGACGACGATGCCGGCGACGGCGGAGTTCCGGGGCAGTGTCGACCAGTACCAGCTGGTTGCCGGGACGCCGGCCGAGATCATAAGCGTGAAGACAGGCCACGTCGTATTGCGTGAGAATCGCCGGTCGAGGAAGTAGACCAACGCAATTGTCGCCGAAAGAACGGCCGAACCGTGTACGAGCAACGATCCGAGCGCTGTCCTCTGCGTGTACGCCTGAAAGGCTCCGCTCGCGCCGATGACCGCGATCACCAATGCCGTTCGCAAGATCAGCGGATTGTTCGGTGCCTCATTTTCGCAAGGCGCCGGTACCGCCTTCTTGTCAGTAGGCGCCATCACTTCCCACCACCGCCTTGAGCGTCTTCGCGACGATCATGACGTCACCCATCATCGACCAGTTGTCGACGTAGGAAAGATCCAGGCGGACAGTGTCTTCCCACGAAAGATCAGAACGTCCGCTGACCTGCCACAGGCCGGTGACACCGGGCTTGACCAGTAGCCGACGACTGACCGCGTCGTCGTACATCTCGACCTCGCGCCGAAGCGGTGGCCGCGGGCCTACAACGCTCATCTCACGCCGGAGGACATTGACGAACTGGGGCAACTCGTCGATCGAGTATCGGCGCATGAATCGACCGACCGTCGTCACACGCGGATCGTCTCGCATCTTGAAAAGCACTCCGGCGCCTTCGTTCTCCTTCATCAGCGCCGTGACCTGTGAATCCGCATTCTGGACCATCGAGCGGAACTTGAGCATGGGGAACGGCTGACCGTCCAACCCCATCCGCTCGGACTTGTACAGAACCGGCCCCTTGCTCGTGAGCTTGACGGCGATCGCAGCCGCCAGTAGCACCGGACTGATCACGGCGAGTACCACGGTTGAGAAGACGATGTCGAAGGTCGTCTTCGTGAACTTCTGCGCGCCGTGATAGCGCGGACGCTCGACATGGATCAGCGGAAATCCAGCGACCGGGCGCATCGAGAGCCTCGGCCCGGACACATCCAGAATCCCCGGTGCGACAACAAGGTCCACATGATCGCGCTCGAGATCCCAGGCCAGCTTGCGCAGCCCTTCCGGTCCGAGTCGCTCCGACGCCGTCACCGCCACCGTGTCGGCACCGACCTGTTCGAGTGCGTCGGTGACACTGTGCTCGTCTCCGAGCACCGGAATGTCCCGACCGTTCACTGTGACAACTTCGCCCACGTCTCCTCCGTAGCCGGGTACGCAGACTCCGACAACTCGGTATCCATGGGCATCGTCGCGCTCGAGGTTGCGTGCAAGATCGACAACCGCCCCTCGCACACCGACCACAAGTACGGCAGTTCGAAATTCACCTCGGGCTCGCTCACGAGCAATCACCCGTCGCCAGATCCAACGACTCGCGATCAAGGCGGTCAATCCCATCGGAAACGCCACGGCAAGGTACAGGCGCGCGATCTCCAGGTGAAGGAGAAGGCTGGCGATCGCAATCAGTCCGAACAGGCGGAGCGTTCCGACAGCGATCAATCGGTACTCTTCAGGGCCGCTTCCGATCACGCGAGGAGATCTGGTCCGAAATACCCTCAGTACGGCAAACCAGCCGATAATCAGGGCGAAAGACAGTGCGGTGTAGCTGAAATGGCCGAATGCTTCACCGTCGACGACATCCGCGTCGCTACCGAATCGCCACCATTGAGCCAGAAACACAACTGCCGCAACGATGATCGTGTCGGTGATCGCCAGACGACGAAGATACGCAGATTGCCATTTCCTGCGTGCGGAAACTCCACCGGCCCTCTCCGGCGTTACTCGTCGGTGTTGTTGTGGCCGCTCTTTCGTGGGCGCGGCCATCTCGAGAACCGTCATGTGTTCAGAAACCTTTCCCCATGCACAGAATTCGGCCTGAAGATGTTCACCGGCCGAGGTCCATCGGACCGCCTTGCCGATTCCCGAAACTTCGACAGCGAAGCAACTGCTCCGCATTGCTGCGTTCAGTGCGTATGGTCGCATTACGTGCGCCTTGCAGTTAACCCGGCGACTATTGTCAGGCCTCGGCCCAACTGTCGATTATTGCGGCATTGCCGCAGCTCACACCCCATGATTGAAGCAGAGTCCACTAACAACCCAAACACAGGACGATCGGCGATTTCTCCTCGCCCGCTGACGTCGCCGGCCTCGATATTGCCAGGACTCACATCTTGGCAACTCTTCGGCTAGCTGGTCAGTACCAGTGAGGAGTTTGCCACATTCCGGACAGCGTGGCAATAGCGCTTTCCGAAGTTCTTCCCGACGCCAGCATTGACGTCAGTTATTCACCCTCCGACAAGAAGGAGTGAACATTGCTCACCATTACCATTGCGTACCTATAGTTTTCATCGCCTAGCCCATTTGGGCTCCGCGTTTGGACGGAAACCAGCACGCGGTTGGTAAACACTCTGCAATCCATACTTTGATGCGCTCAGCGTCGACTCAGCCCTGGACGATTGTTCGACACTTCGCCTCTGGGCGTCTTACCTACTCCTGGCCGGCATTGCGCGAACCTACGATCGGGCGACACCGAGAATTCAGACATGCAAAAGGAGGAGTGTGGACCGCCAGCGATCGCCGGTGATGTCCTGAAATAGTTGCAGCACAGCCCAATTAGGGACATGCGAGTTGCGCAGCCGCTCGGCTGCAAAGCGGGGCGACTGCTACCGATGGCTATGGCTATGGCCATGGCAAACGTGTGTGGCCGTGTAGGGTCAACGGACGCTCGACACGCTCGTTCGCACCCAGTAGCGGAGCGTGTCTCTCGAACAACCGACATTGCGGGACAACTGATCAGCTGGGCGCACGCTCTCGAGTAAACCCCCGCACGCTTCGATTGCCTTACGCGAAACCGGGTTCCTTTCGTCGCAGGTAACCAGGACGCGACTGAGCCCCACCGGGTCGCCGACATACGCGAGCGCCTCACCCAGAGCAGTCGACGCTATCCCTTTCCGGCCCTCCGACCGACGGACCCGTGGCCGATATGACCACCGACATCGGCCAAGAACTCGTTCATGCTGAGTCGCAGCTGGCCGACAACCCCCGCACCCGCTGTCCAAATCCATCGAGGGATGCCAGATCGACATCTAGGCGTTGCGAAACTCTCGAGGCCGAATCGGGCTGGTCCGCCTGCGGTCCGCCACACTCGCTACGCGATTCCAACCAAGACGCCCAAGGCCCCGTCGGGCGCAACCAGATCGACAGTCATAGAGGCACTGGTCAAGCAGGGACAGCTCAGACCGCAGCGTCACATCCCGCATGCCCGTGCCTACCCAATTACTGCGACGGCCGATGAACCCGTATTCCGCACTGCGCGTCGCAGACTCAGAGGACCCGACTAGAGAATTGCGTCCGATTCACCACACAGAGAAGGGCCCTCGAGCATTGCTCGAGGGCCCTGTGAGGCGTCGGGATTTACCGTACGACCAGGTCAGATGACTGTCGACGTGACCTTTCGTTCGCCGACTGGATTGCTGTCCACGGACCCTTCCACGGCCACGTCAGCGACAACCGGATCGGAATCGTAGTAGTACTTGTACTCGTAGACACCACGACCGTTCAGCGGGGTCATCGTGATGACAGTACCGAGAATCGTCGCGCCCACACTGTGGAGATTGCCGACCGCCCTGCTCAGCTGTTCCCTCTTCGTCGTGCCGTGACGAGCAATCACTAGCGCACCGTCCGCCAGCGCTGAAAGAACTGCAGCATCCGTAACCGGAAGCAACGGCGAGGCGTCGATGATGACGTAGTCGAACCTTCTGCGGAGATCGGTAAAGACCGCATGGGCAGTGTCAGTGCCCAGAAGTTCGCTCGGGTTCGGGGGAATCGGACCTGAGGCAAGAACCGTCAGGTCAGCATTGCTCGTGACTTGAAGTACGTCGTCGAGATCTGCTTGCCCGGCCAGGACCGAGCTCAGACCAACGCTTCCGATAAGTCCCAGATACTTCGAAACGCGAGGCTTACGGAGGTCACCTTCGACGAGACACACCTTCTTGCCTGCCTCGGCTAACACGAGTGCGATGTTCACCGCAGTCGTGGTCTTTCCCTCGGAGGGAAGAGAACTCGTAACGACGATGACACTCGGTGGGCGATCCACGGCCAGGAACTGCAGATTGGTTCGCAGCTCGCGGTACGCCTCGGCACTTGCGGAGTTGCCCTCGTGGAAGTTGATCGCTTGATGAACTTCGCGTTCCTTGTCGAACGGAATTGTTCCCACCATCGCCGCGCCGGCGATGTCTTCGACCACCTTGCGCTCTTTGACGGTGTTGTCCAGGCGATCACGCACCACAGCCAACCCGATCCCCAGCAGAAGCCCGATCGCGGCACCGAGCGCCACGTTCCGCGAAGTCTTCGGCGACACCGGTTCCGCGGGAGTTTGTGCTCGCTGTTCGACAACGACGCGCGCAGGTGCTGTGCCACCATTTGCGGGCGTACCCAGATCTTTGACCATCACGACAAACTCGTCCGAGAGCGCATTTGCGATTTCACGTGCCAGTTCAGGCGACGCATCTTGCACGCTCAAATCGAGCAGTACTGTATCCGGCGCCGATGTGGCGGTCACCTTGGACGAAATCTCCGCAGCGGAAAGCCCGCCGAGTCGATCGGGCCCGACTGAATCGATCGTTCTCTGTGCCAGTGTCTCGCCGGTAAGGAGCTTGGCGTAGGAAGTGACCAACTGCTGTGAGAGCTGGTTACCTTGGTAAGCCTCGTTCACGGTTGTTCCGGTAGAAGTCGACACGAACAGGCGCGTGGAAGCCTGGTAGATCGGCGTGGCAATCAACGAGGCGCCCAATGCGCCCAAGATCACGACCACAGTGACGACAGCGACTATCTTCCACCGTGCCTGCAAAATCTTCAGGTAGTCCCGTACATCCATCGTCGAATCTCCTTCGGCTCGAACACGTATCACGTCTTCGAGTAGTAATCGACAGCCGCTGTCGAGCCGCTGCACTCAATGCAGGCTGAACGAGGCAGCCAATCTTCTATCGCGTGTCCCTGCGTCACAGCGCGAGGTATTTGCCGAAACAGCCAGGGGGGAGAGGCCTTCACGGCATCTCACACATCTCACTTCCTGGCCGATGCATGATCGGGAAGTGGCGAACACGCGACACTGACAAACCCGCGACACTGACATCGGGCCCACTCACACATCGCGCAGAGCAGACACAACGTGCAGCCAGGCTGAACTCTACTGCGTCATTGGTCTTTTCACCACCGCAACGGAGCCTCGAAACTTCCTAGACATCGTCAGTCGACTGTGCCGACCATGAAAGGGTCACATACCACAGCGGGCCGTAGGACCAACGTCCGTCGACGACCAACTACGCAACTTGCCGCCGGAAGTTGATGCATACCAACCGAACAAGGCAACATGCCCCTCACCCTGTGATGCACGAGCGGCTATCCCAGCATCTCCCCCGGCCACAGCTCGCTCGCTGACGGACTTTGGTCCCGGGCACACGGCCACTTCCCCTCGATGCCTACAACACCCACCCTCCGTGAAGGTTTCACCGGTTTACGGCCTTCCGAGACCTCGGTAGGTCCACCCTGCGTCGCGCCAGGTGGTCGGTTCCAGACAGTTACGTCCGTCGATGATGACCTTCTTGCGGACGACAGGTTCGAGGTCCGACGGCAACAACTTTCGAAACTCGGCCCACTCGGTCAGAACCAAGACGACATCAGCGCCTGCACACGCTTCAAGTGCGCTCGAAGTGTAAGTGAGGGTGGGGAACAACGCCTTCGAGTTTCCCATCGCCTTCGGGTCATAGACATTGACGGCAGCGCCTTGCAGCTGAATCTGCCCGGCAACGTTCAGCGCAGGTGAGTCGCGCACGTCGTCGGAGTCAGGCTTGAAGGCTGCACCGAGAACCGCCACATTGGCTCCGAGTAGAGAACCACACGCTTCTCGAGCCAGTTCGACCATCCGAGTACGACGACGCATGTTGATATTGTCGACTTCGCGTAGGAATGTGAGTGCTTGATCTGCTCCCAGCTCACCAGCACGTGCCATGAAAGCACGGATGTCCTTCGGTAAGCAGCCCCCACCGAAACCGATTCCGGCGTTGAGGAATCGCCTACCAATTCTCTCGTCATGGCCGATGGCATCGGCAAGAACGGTCACATCCGCACCTGAAGCCTCGCACACCTCCGAGATCGCATTGATGAACGAGATCTTCGTTGCCAGAAATGCATTGGCTGATGCTTTGACCAACTCCGAAGTCGCAAGGTCGGTCACAACAAAGGGAATACCTTCGTTCAAGAGTTGCTCGTACACTTCACGCGCAATCGATTCCGCACGTCCGGGTCGATTGCGGTCGACCCCGAGCACAAGCCGGTCCGGGTGAAGCGTGTCTTTCACCGCGTAGCCTTCCCGGAGAAATTCCGGGTTCCACGCCACCTCCACGTCTTGTCCGGCAGGCGCCAGTTCCCGTGCCCGCGCACCCAATCGCTCTGCTGTACCGACTGGCACAGTTGATTTCCCGAAGAT
This sequence comes from Rhodococcus sp. EPR-134, assembly GCF_001647205.1. NCBI lineage: Bacteria > Bacillati > Actinomycetota > Actinomycetes > Mycobacteriales > Nocardiaceae > Rhodococcus > Rhodococcus sp. EPR-134. The sequence continues at coordinate 9,361 of NZ_LVCT01000705.1, read as the reverse complement.
TACGGTCGGCCTGGTCAAGAGGGGTGCGAGTGTCTCGATCACCGAATCGACAAAACGCATGTCGGCCGCGAACTCCCCCTTCTTCTGCGGCGTACCGACGCCGAGGAAGTGGATGTCGGCGAACTCTGCGGCCTCCTCGTAGGAAGCCGTGAATCGAAGACGTCCCGCGGCTATGTTGCGGCGCAGTACTTCCTCGAGTCCCGGTTCGTAGAAAGGAACCTCCCCAGCTTCGAGCATAGCGAGCTTGTTCGGATCAACATCCACCCCGAGAACCTCGTGACCCAACTCGGCCATGCAAGCTGCGTGTGTCGCCCCGAGGTAGCCTGTGCCGAATACCGCAATACGAGAAGTCATAACGATGTCTGCCTGTCGAAGTCGAGTTTACGTCGAATAATGCTGTAGTACTTCATGTCCTGATCGAATCGACGTTCTGTCGATACCACTCCACGGTCGATGCGATCCCCGCACGAAGATCAATCTTGGGCTGCCACCCCAAATCTCGAAGCTTCCCGATGTCAAGCAACTTCCGCGGCGTCCCGTCAGGTTTCGAATGATCCCATTCGATCTCGCCGTCGAACCCGATCTCGTCCGCCACGATCGCAGAGATCTCCGCGATGCTCTGGTCCTCGCCTGTACCAACATTGACGTGTTCTGCTCCGTCATAGTGGTCGAGCAAATGAAGGCAGGCATCCGCCATGTCGTCGACGTGGAGAAACTCGCGCCTCGGCGTCCCGCTGCCCCAGTTCACGACTGAAGCAGCTCCATCACGGCGCGCGTCGTCGAAGCGTCTGATGAGGGCTGGCAGCACATGAGAGCCCTTGGCAGAGAAGTTGTCACCCGGGCCGTAGAGATTGGTCGGCATCGCGGAGATCCACGGACGCCCGAACTGCTTTCGAACAGCCTGTACCTGCAGGATTCCCGCGATCTTGGCGATGGCATATGCATCGTTCGTCGGTTCCAAATGACCGGTCAGCAAATATTCTTCGCGAATCGGTTGAGGAGCGAATTTCGGGTAGATGCAGGATGATCCGAGGAACAGCAGGCGATCTACGTCGAACTCGGCCGCCGCGTCCATCACGTTCACCTGGATGCGAAGGTTGTCGGAGATGAAGTCCACCGGCAGTGTGCTGTTCGCCAGTATCCCGCCCACCTTGGCTGCCGCGAGGACCACGTTCTTCGGCCTCTCGGCGGCGAAGAACTCGAACACGGCACCGCGGTCGCGAAGATCGAGTTCGGCGGACGTGCGACCGACAAGGCGATTGAAACCGTCGGCCTCCAAACGACGCCAGATCGCTGAACCCACGAGTCCACGATGGCCCGCGACGTACACCGCATCGTTCCGATCGAGGGACTTCTGCGCGTACTCCCCCGTCATCGGGCATGCTCCCAATCCACCAGGTTCGGGCGGTCGATCCAGGGCTTGCCCTCACACTTCAGAGCCTCTACGTCCGCATCGACCATGATTCGAGCCAGCTCGGGGGTATGTACAGTCGCCTTCCAGCCGAGCTTCTGCTCCGCCTTACCTGCATCTCCGATCAACGCGTCTACTTCCGTCGGCCGCAGATAGCGCTCGTCGAAGCGCACATGATCTTCCCAGTTCAGACCCGCGTGCTCGAAGGCCACCGTCAGGAAATCCTTGACCGAGTAGTTACCGCCTGTCGCGAGCACGTAATCGTCCGGCTCGTCGGCCTGAAGCATCCTCCACATTCCCTCCACGTACTCCGGCGCGTAGCCCCAGTCGCGGATTGCATCGAGATTACCCATGTACAAATCGTTTTCCAGGCCGGCCTTGATCCGCGCCACCGCTCGCGTGATCTTGCGAGTTACGAATGTTTCGCCTCGCCGCGGAGATTCGTGGTTGAACAGAATTCCGTTCACGGCAAAGATCCCGTACGCCTCGCGGTAGTTCTTGGTGATCCAGTACGAGTACACCTTCGCCGCACCGTACGGCGATCGCGGATAGAAGGGAGTCTGCTCGTCCTGCGGAGGCGGTGTCGCACCGAACATCTCGGAGCTGGACGCCTGGTAGAACCTGCATTCGAGACCAGCCATCCGGACTGCTTCGAGCAGCCTGATCGACCCGATTCCCGTCGTGTCACCGGTATGTTCGGGCTCGTCGAAACTTACCCGTACATGGGACTGCGCTGCGAGGTTGTAGACCTCGTCCGGGCGTATCTGTGCGAGAAGAGTGACCAAACGCGCCCCGTCGCTGAGATCTCCGTAATGAAGGAACAGTTTTGCATCCGGCGTGTGGGGATCCACATACATGTGATCGATTCGAGCTGTATTGAACGTGGACGATCTACGAATAAGTCCGTGGACCTCGTATCCCTTGCCCAGCAACAACTCCGCGAGATAGGAGCCGTCTTGACCGGTGATGCCTGTGATCAGTGCCTTCTTCATTTCTCTCCTTCATGTATGTGCGACTTCACGATTTTCGGGCAGCTATTCACACGGTCACGCCTGCCTCCACCGCCTTCTCCATGCTTGAAATTCGCCGAACCGAAATATAGATACACGGAATAACCTGGAGTACAACCATTCCTGCGGATAGTCCCAAGTAGAGTGCGGCGGCTCCGAGTTCAGGAATCAGGGATATTGCCAATACCATTCCGACGAGGCCGCTCAGCCAGACACAGAGGACTTGCAACCATAGTCCTCGCGGGTCCATGAGGAACATCGCCGCCGGCTGATGCACCGAAACAACAAGGATGTAAACACTTCCGGCCAAAACGGTTGCCAGCGGGACGACAAGACTTCCACCCGAGACAAACCGAATTCCCGGATAGCTGATGACGACCAGAGCAAGCGCAAATACGGCGCCCACAGTGCCGAGAAGTACTATATGCTGGGCGAATTCACGCACCCGAAGTGTCCCGATTCGGTATCGCTCGCGATATCTTGACCACAAGTTCTGGCCCATCACTCCCAAGATAGCCAGCAGGGGTCCAGCGAATTGCGCCACCACCGAATATTGTGCGACGTCTTCGACCGTTCCAAAAGTGGAGATCAGCAACCTATGGCTCTGGAACCCGACAACCATGCCGATCGATATGAGAAAAAACGGAACCGCCGTTTCAGCTATGCGAACTCGCACCGGGCTTGTAAGACGCCAGCCGATCAACGAACCCTCATCGCCGGAAATCGATCGAAGCGCGAGAGCAAGGGTAAGAAATCCGACGGCGAGGTAGCCTGCGCACGGTGCCAGAACAAACAGGTAGGCCGGCGCCTGAGTAGTCCAACAAACCCCTATCACGATCAGTTGAATGATCGGACCGATCAACGCTGCGGTAACGACAACGCGCATCTTTCCGCAACCCTGCAGGATGCGTGACCCCAAACCCAATGGAATACCAACTGCCGCAGATACAATCACTACTGTGGCCAGCGCCGACGCATGATCCATCTCACCGACTGCGCCTAGAACTGGCACCCACAGCCCCATCTGATAGAACAGGAACGCGAGGCTTGCGACAGCGAGGGATACCAGAACGGTGACCAGACTCGCCCGCCGAAAATGGGATTGGAACGACATCCGATCGAGTGCACCACTTCGGTAATCTGCTGTCGCGTTCACCATGGTCGCGCCGATACCGAAGTCCGCGAAGGGAAGTAGATTCAACATGGACGCCATCAGCGCATAGAAGGCGTAGTACTCGACGCCGTAGTCCCGAGACAGAATTGCTATTACGGCGAAGTTCGCGCAAGCGCCGGCCAGCAGACCTACCAGTCGAAAGAACCCGGTCCCGCCCAGGTCGATCGACTTCGCCGACCTCACGTATGAGCTGACCACTGTGTTCACCCTCGTGTCTCCGAGGTTCCAGCGCCAGACACGATTGTGGACTGCTTCAGACCGCTGTCGCCGATCCGAGCGAGTACCTTGTAGCACGCGGCAACTGCTACCTTCACGCAACCCCGCCAGTACAAACCTTGCGCGAACGACGCTCGTCCCATGCGTGCGTTCGCAGCTGCGGCAACCGCCGATGCGCTCATCAGCCGAACTGGGATCCGCAGATGTCGCGCGTAGTGCCCCCTGATCGATTCCTTGCACAACAGCGATTTCTCAGGAGAACCAATGGATTTGCCTGCGTACATCGAATACACGAGGGAAACGGTGTTGTGTTGAACGACTCGGCCGACGACGGATAGACGAATGAACATTTCGTAGTCGTCGGCGTAACGCTCGACGATCTCCGGTACGTCCAGCGCAATCGCTGCTTCGTAATCGGCACGCCGAACCAGCGCCGCTCCCGGTGGAAACGGACCATACCCTTGTGTCAACAGGGTTCGAGTATTGATCTCGGAGTACGACTGATTGTTCAACCGACTACGCCCACGTGGGAGACTCGCCATCACACGTCCAGCGACGACTGCGCAGTCCGCCTGTGCAGAGAGAATACGCAAGGACTCGTGAATGCCGGGTGCGACCAGAAGATCATCCGCGTCCAGGAACACGATGTACGGTGCCGTGACGAGCGTGGCCCCCCGTCGTCTCGCGAGGTATGCACCCGCATTTGGCTGCGTCAGGACACGTATATCGTGGGCGCGACATAACGCGGCGGTACTGTCTGTGGATCCGTCGTCCACCACGATGACTTCCGAAGCGCCCGCATTGTGCGCGCTCTCGATTGACGCCAAAAGTGTGGCTTCCGCGTTGAAAGCTGGTATGACAACTGCGAATTCCGCACTTGATTGCGTTGTGGGTTCCAAATAGTCATCGGACACGAGGAGTCACCCCTGCTAGAACTCGTCTTTGAACACGGTCGGTTTTTGCGAGAAGCGCAACCCCCAAGGACACCGCATAATCGAGCCACTGCGCCCTGAAGACTGTAATTCCGGTCAGGGCGCGTGATCGCCGCATGTCCCGGTAATGATCCATCATGCCCCGCACCGAACCAGCGCCGGCCGAATCAAAGTCACAGAAGAACTCGGTCCACACGCGCGGTTGCGATCGGACCGCCATCTTCAACAGATACAGTTGGTCGGCACTGAGTCCGAATTCGGTATCGTAACCGCCGATCTCAACATGCAGCGACTTCTCGATCACACATGCTTGATGGGGAATGATGTTTCCACCTAGCGCGAATCGGGACAGACTGAACGGGATACGGCCACCGATTCCGATGGAACTTCCGGAGTCGTGGATGTTGCTCAGCCCGTAACCCCACCGCCAAGAGACGCCCCCTCCTTGATGATCTCGAGAGACTCTCTCCAGAACGTCACATGAATGGTACACGTCGGACGAGTGCATGAACCACAGCAACTCGCCACTCGCCAGTTCCGCACCGATGTTCATTGCGTCATAGCGACCGCTGTCGAGGCCTGTGTTCCACACTAACGAATCACCCAACGAATCAAGGTATTCGACAGTTCCATCCGTCGAACCACCATCGATCACGATGTGTTCGACTCCCTGTGCACTCTGAGCCCGGACGCTCTCGATCGTGCGGACCAGCCCCGAAAGATCATTCCTGGTGATGGTAATGACGGTGACCGATGAAGTCATCGAGAAGCCCCTATCGCGAATGCATAGGCGTCGATGAGTGCTGTACGCGAACTCATGACGTCCACTGTTCGGTTGAAATATTGTGTCTTGGCTTGAACAGTCGTTCGGTAGTCCAGGCAGTCGAAGTAATGTGTGACGGCCATTGACAGAGACTCCGCAGTATTGCCAGCGACTGGATAGCCAAGCGAGACCATACTTTTGATGTCACGACTGATCACCGAGACACCGACCGCGGCGGCTTCCGCAGCGGAAATCGGAGCGCCCTCCCAGGCCGCGGTATGGAGATACAGCGAACTGGCGCGCACTTCATCCAGCACCTGTTCAGCTGGAATCCAGCCCGTCACCCGAACCCCGGATTCCACGAGACTTTCTTTCAACCCGGCTTCGCCGTCTCCTACCCACACGAACTCGAACCTGCTCGACAACCTTGCTGCAATATCGGCGAACAGTTGGGGATCCTTTTGGGGAAATATCCTTCCCACCATCACTACTCGGCTTCTTTCAGCCGATGCTTCCGCTGTCCGAGGGCTGCTTGCGCGCAAATATGCGCCGTGATCGGTCGGGGATACATTGCCGACCACGATGGAGGTGGAGGAGTTCGACAACTCCGTAGTCAACTCGGCTTCTCGTCCACTCACGGCAACAACGCACTGACGCCGAATCGAGAGTAGCCCACGCTCAACGGACTTGTAGAGTACCCGCGCCAGGGGACTGACGTCGGTGCGCTCGAATGCGTAACAGTGTGGGGTGTATACGATTCCAGCTCGGTGCCCCGGGATGATCCGGGCGAGACCGGCAAGACTGGAATGCAGGTGGAGAACATCGAAATCTCCCCGGCGCACCATACGAATCGCGGACAGCAAAAGTGCGGCCAAACTTCCAGGTACCAATGTCACGCTGAGTTCGGAGGGGAAATTGTATGTGCTCTGCCCGGCCCGTTCGCGAGCAATCACGCAGTGATGCATTTCTGGCGTCAACGCCTGATAGTTCAAGATCGCGGTGCTTACACCTCCTCCGAGCGCTTCCGTGACATGCAGAACTTTCATCGCGCACCATCCCTCGTCAGGCCGGCATCAACATGTGAGCTTCGAATATCTTCCATCGCAAGGTCTTCCGTCTCCGAAGTATCAACTGATCTTTTCCGCATACCCGAGGAGCACAAGAGAAGAATGAGAGGGCACAGGAAGGGAAGCAGACCGGTTCGATACGGTTGGATGGGCGCCTCCAGAAATCCCACAGCGACCGTAGTTACGATCAGCGCCCATGCCAAGTATCGATTTTCCACGTCAGTGGTCAGCAACGCCCAGGCCGCAGCGACGACAAGCACGGCAATTCCGAGAAACCCGACGGCAACGCCGAGTTCTAACCAAATGTTGTGCGCGGCATAGTTGGAGGAGAAGCGATACGCGTTATGCTCCGTCCAATAGTTCGCGCCGTGACCAACATTCGGACTCTCCGAAATCAGCTCCTTCGCCCTCATCCACAAAGCACCGCGATAGGTGTAATCGCGGAGCCCGTAAACTCGGAACACTGGCACAAAAGAAATCACCAACGCAACCATCGCAGCTGCCAGAGCCACAACCCGCGACATGCGGTTTCCGATACCGAGGACTACGAGGTAGCCGAGAACCAGACCGATCATCGCTGTTCGACTGCCAGAAATTTCGATCACGATGAGGCTCGCCAGTCCAACCGCCGCAACTGTGATCCAGTGTTGCCGATACACGGCAACGACGCTCAGCAGTGCGACACACAGCCCCAGGAAGTTGCCATTGCCTGTGATCGATGACGTGAGCACTTGGCCCGCCACAGTGCACTTGTCCAACCGACAGGTCTCGACCACAGCCTCAGGCCAGACGACGAAAACCACAGCCATGCTCAGACAAAGCGCAAGCAGACCCTGGTAACAAAGACGGGGCCAGTTCAGTACGTCAACCGAGAGCGCGCGGCACCACAGGAGCGTAGGCACAATCATGAATATCGCTCCGACGACACCGATGTCCACGACCCCGAAGATGAGGATCGGCATGATCGCCACCGCCATGACCAGTATCGCGGGGATATAGGGGAATGAATCTCGGGACCCGAGAGAGGCGATGAAAATCGCGATTCCGATGACAATCGAAGGCACGTAGGAGATCACGAAGACCGCGGAGCCAGAAACTGGAAGGTATAGGGCAAGGACGCTACCTAACACCGCCTTGAAAAGGACCGGCCATATCACCGATACCCAAAACCAGATCCCGATCAGCCCGCTTCTGGTACCTGTTGAGGTTTGACGGCGGGTTGGCAACACCGTCACCCCACGTACACGTGCGATCAGCAAGAGAAAAACACTGGCAAACAACAGGAACGAGAGGTTCATGTCATTGGCCAGCCGTCGGCAGGTGGCATGGCACAGCCAGGGAGCCGAGTAGGCGTTCCCTCTGGGACGCGACGGCCTCGATGCGTGAATCGATCAGGCGCCAGTAAGTGGCTGGATCGTCTCGTATCGATTCCACCGCGTCGAGAACGCGAGTTGCCGAAGTCCGTCGGGCATCGAGAACGTACTGTTCCAACCCCAGATCATGAAATGCTCCCCATGATTTTCGTTCGTAGCCCAGGTGCACACTCGGCTTTCCGGCGAGCAATGCAGACAACGATCCATGCAGGCGTGTACTGACAACGACGCGATTCTCCGCGCTCTCCAGATAGTGCTGCAATGGCTTTGGGGTTCCCGAGGAGTATTTGACGGTGAGTGGAGTGTCATTGTTTCCGCCACCGGTGGACTGAATCGCCCATACAACATGATCTGACCGAGCCAAGTCGGACAGAGTGTTCTCGTAGGATCCAGGGCGGGACAGCTCACGTGCCACGACTACCGGGCCATGCGTGATCTCGATAGTACGAGGTGTACGGACCTCCGCCATCTTGAGAACCGCCAGATCCGAGATTCGTTCGACATTGGTCAGGTCGGCGAACAATTCCCGTGATCGATCGTCACGAACGAGCACCTGATCCATCGCCTTCAGTGAACTCGCGATACGCCGACGGAGAATGTTCGGGAACGGACCGATACTCTGCGGCAGATAGATCTTGCGCGCACGACTTCGTGCGGCAAGATCGAGTTGACCGAAATGCGCCCCCGCAGTTTTCAGGGCCTCGGAAACGGACGAACCCCGAAGGTATCCGCCCCCGACAGCGACTATCAAATCCGCTTGCTCGAACAGTATCCTGACAGGTGCCGGCCCGCCGGTGACGGTACTGGCCAGCATGGAAACACGTACGGATGCCTTCTTTTTCGGGTTCGGAATCCATGCCGACGTCCACTGATGAAACTTGACATGATTCGCGATCGGATGGTGGCGGAACGATTCGGCATCAGTGGCAATCACGTCGACGACAGAATCCGGCCACACCGATCTCAGCAATTCGAGTGTTTCCTCCACCAGCAACCGGTCGCCGGAGTTTTGAGCACTGTATGCGTGAATGACCAGGATGCGCGGGTGGTCACGATTGTATTCGGGCAACGATCTCACTCCTGGTCGTCATGGTTCGGGACGCCTGCAAACCCATTGAATAGGCGAAATCTCGGTACTCGTCACTCGATACGACGCCGAGGGCGGACCGAAGGCTGGCCGCGCCGGTAAATGTGAGCACCGGCCCGGAGGTTCGCAGATCCTCGAATGCAGGTAGATGGGCAGCAACAACCGGCCGGCCGCGCGCCCACGCCTCCCATACGAACACAGGGTTGAGTTCGTTTCGGCTGGGCATAAATGCCGCGTCTGACCAATCCAGATAGGGCACAACGTCATCGACGCGTCCTACTAGTTCCACCGTATGCGAAGAAGGCTTCGTATTGCCGAACCGCCGTTT
>NZ_LVCT01000704.1:0-1514 GCF_001647205.1 Rhodococcus sp. EPR-134 | reverse complement strand
TTCTGCTTGGATAGACGGCCACAGGCCAGGAGCCGTAGAGGTGCCCCCGAAGATTCACGACGAATGGTTTCTCTCGAGTCAACTCGGATCAAGTTCGGCTCGTAAACAAGCCGAGCGTGCGGTCCGTAACGTCGTTGACGAATCTGACTCACGGCTGATTCCGAAGGTGCGGTGATCAGCTTTGCGTGCCGAAGTGCTTTACGAACGAGCATGTTCTCGACCAGGGAGAAAACGCCAGTTTCATCCGCACTCGGCAACTGATGGAAGGTCGCAATCAGCTCACTCGGAAGACGTTTGAGCAAACTCGAAACGCCTAGTGCGACATGGCTACCCCTCATCAGTGAATAGACCACATCCGAATGCTGTAGATGTGTTGCTATGGCACGACTGGCTCCGACCAGTCCGCCAGGACTCCTTGGATAGTCGAGCATGACGAACTCGTCTGCGAGGTCCGCAACCTCGTTGAAGTCGCGGCAGCCTGCAAACAAAGTGACCACGGTCGTATGTGTGTCGGTAAGCCCGCGCAATAACCCGCACAATGATTTCTGTGCACCCCCACCTTCCAACCAGGGCGCCACAACAAGCAACGACTTCAACTTTGGCGGTTCCGACACAAACTTCTCCTGGTCAATTTGCTCCATCACTTCCCAACATCGCCTTGAGCGCCTTCGCGACGATCGTGTTCTCGCTCGCCATCGACCAGTTGTCGACGTACGAAAGATCAAGGGGAGCTATGCCTTTCCACCGAGAACGTCACGAACTGAAGTCGGTCCCGAATCCGCATTCACGTCTCAGTACGCACCGTCACTGGCCAACACCGCTTTCAACGTTTTGCCGACGATCAATACATCACCCATCAGCGACCAGTTGTCGACGTACGAAAGGTCCAGTCGTACAGTCTCTTCCCAAGAAAGGTCCGATCGTCCACTGACCTGCCACAATCCTGTGATCCCCGGCTTGACAAGAAGTCGGCGACTGACAGTTCCGTCGTAGGCCTCGACCTCGCGGCGAAGCGGAGGCCTGGGGCCGACCACGCTCATCTCGCGCCGAAGAACATTGACGAACTGTGGCAGCTCGTCAATCGAGTAACGGCGCAAGAAGCGCCCGACCGGTGTAACGCGCGGGTCGTCGCGCATCTTGAAGATCACACCGGCGCCGTCGTTCTGGGCCATCAACGACTCCACCTGTGAGTCTGCGTTCTGGACCATCGAACGGAACTTGAGCATCGGGAATGGTTTGCCGTCCAGTCCCATTCGCTCCGCTCGATACAACACCGGGCCCGGGCTCGAGAGCTTGACCGCCAGAGCCGCGGCCAGGAGAACAGGTGCAATTGCTGCCAGTAACAATGACGCGAAAATTACGTCGAACGAAGATTTCGCAAAGCGTTGCGCACCATGATATTTCGGGCGCTCGACGCGTATCAAAGGCTGACCGGCCACCGGCCGCATCGACAGGCGCGGCCCCGACACGTCGACGATACTTGGCGCAACGACCAGATCTACGTCCCGCGATTC
>NZ_LVCT01000703.1:0-2681 GCF_001647205.1 Rhodococcus sp. EPR-134 | reverse complement strand
GACCACCGATGTCTCACCACCGAGGAGCGGTATGTCACGCCCGTCGACTGCGATGGACTCGTCCGCGCGCCGAAGGAACCCCGGCACACACACTCCGACCACGCGGAAACCGTCTGCGCTACCCCGCTCGAAGTTTCGTGCAAGTTCAGCGCCGGCATCCTTGCTGCCCACCACCAGTACCGATGTGAGGCACTCACCGCGAGTACGCCTTCGCACGATCACCCCACGCCAGAGCCAACGGCTCACCAGTAGCGCGAGAAGGCCGACAGGGAACGCGAATGCGAGGTAGAGCCGGGCGATATCGAGACGAAGCAGAAGGCTTACTATCGCAATGACGCCGAACAATCTCATCGCGGACACCAGGATTCGCCGATACTCCTCAGGACCGCTTCCGATCACACTCGCAGATCTGGTCCTGAATATCTGCAACGTCGCCAGCCACGCGATCACCACGCCGATCGACAAACCGGTGTAGCTGAACTGCCCGAGCTCACGAGCGTCGACGGCGGTCGGCGCGGCGCCGAATCGAAGCCACTGCGCAGCCGAAACCGCCGCTACGACAATCAGCGAATCCGTCACTGCCAGAGCACGTATGTATCGATGCTGCCACGCAGCACGCGAGGAAAACTCCGCACGGGAGTCCGGCACGATGCGCGGACGCCGATACCCGAGCGACGGCGCCATGGACATGTCCAATGCCGACATCTGACCAACCTTCCCGTTTGCGAGCCGCCAGGCCCCGACCGTTCTTCGGAATTTCCCGTTTGCACCCGAATGCTTCAGGCACAGCTAGAGATGGAGAAGAGCAAATGTTCCGCTTAGGTATCGGCAACATTGCAACTCGATAATCCGGAGGCATTGCACGTGCCGCGTGAGTACTATGAGAACATCTCCAAGGCCGGAGTTCAATTCGAATAATGTTGCAGGTCAAGACTCTAACCGGCAATTTTTCTTCCCAGCACACACCCAAAGAATGTTGGACGATCGTTCACGTTCAATCGCCGCAATGTCACGGTGCCATTTACGCTGTAGTTACCAGTTAGTAGCTATAGTTCAGCTATTGAGTAAATCCGCGGAAACGTCGAGGGCTTAGGTCCCGACGACTGCAATAGCTCACAAAGCGGACATTGCCTCTCACTGCTGACCACAGTTCTTTCGCATGGGTAACTGGACCCGAATCCACGCAACCGAGAACCGTCCCTGCACGCCGGGGACCTATGTCCCCGTAGGTCGAATCCGCCGGACCTGATTGAACTTTCTGCAATTCGCAAGTGAATTGCCCTTCGATATGGAGTAATTCGGCAGACCCGAAATCCCGCCATGCCATCCGGCCAACCCAGACCCGCACTGGGTACCGAAAAAAAGATTTCAAAATTCCCACTATGTGAGATGTGAGCATGTGAGACGTTCCGGCCGGACTGCTCGGGGACTGGCGCTTCGACGTGGCGAGGGCGATATGTCTCGATCAAGTAATGTCTGCATATGGCGCCGGACCGATGGCGATGGTCGGCAGTCCCCAGCGGTGCGCAGCCTCGAATCGCACGCAGATGTCGGGTAGTAAGCGAATGGAACTGGAAATGTTGAAGATTCGTGAGATCCGCTCCGAGTCCGGGATCATTCCTCGACTCGCAGTGCGGTGGTTGATGATCGCGCTCGCCACGATCTTTGCATTTTGGCCCACCTGGACCAAGCTTTGGCAGAGCACGGCCAGCGGAACTGCCATCGGCTACGTCTTCGCTCTACCGCTCTTGTGCCTGGTTGCAGCCGTCGGAACAGACTTGAGGCGCGGCCCGGAGCTTCCGATTCACGATCGTGAGACCGACAAGATAGTCGGCTGCATCGGTCTCTTCGTCGCGTTGGGACTTCAAGCGCTCCTGCTACCGCGTTTCGCCGAGACCTACGAACTGATGCATATCGACGTCATCGCAGCCTGGGTATTCGTCTGGAGCGCAGCGGTTCTGATGTTCGGCCTCCGTCCGGTCAATCGGTACTGGGCAATCTGGGTGGTCCCGATCATCTTGGCGCCGCTGCATTACCGCGCCATCGCGACCGAAATGGGCGGAACTCGTTTCGACTACAGCGTCCTCATGGTGCTTGTCGCGTCTGCCGCGACCACGATCGCCGTCAGTAGAACGTGGAGGCGAGGGGCGATCGCCTTCGTCGCCGCGACGGTGCTCGGTGTGGTGATTCTCTACTTCACGATTCAGACGTATCCCGCTGCTCCGCTTTTCGCCGTGCAGTTGTTTCCGGCACTCGGAACCGCAATCGTCGTCGGCGGTGCCTTCTATCTGTACGAACGCCGGGGTAAGTCGCTCAAACCGTTCGACCGACCACTCCGAAAGCCTTCGACAGCCACAAGCAACTGGACCATCCTCGCGGTGTTTGCCGCCGCAGTGCTGATGTTCTTCACGCCGCTGCCATCGACAAGTTTGACCGTCAACGTCGGTCCGCCCCCGGCTACTGCGGATCCTCGACTTGTCGTTCCGCTGGGCTGGCATCAGATTGGAGCATCCGAATACGACTGGCCCCGTCGCTACTTCGGCAGCACCGCCGAACTGAGTCGTCAGACCATTCGGGCCGACACTCCGAATCCCGCTTGGGACTCACAGATGCGGCCTCGCACGGTACAGATTGACGTCGTCCAGGTCCGTCGACCCTCCACGCTCGCCGTGTATCCCAGC
>NZ_LVCT01000702.1:0-2837 GCF_001647205.1 Rhodococcus sp. EPR-134 | reverse complement strand
GACGCTCTCCTTCTCACATGGAGCAATCTCAATTTCGTCTGGACGCGGGGCGACGGAGCAGCGCAACGAGTCAGCCTGATCAGCGTCGACAATCACGAACCCGACGCCTACTTCCCCGAACCGAAGCCGTCGATGGCGTCCAACGGTAGCAATACCCTCGCCGTTCTACTGCGTGGTGAAACCTCGACCGAAGACACCGAATCCGAGTACAAGGACCTGGACATGCTCGAAGCACTCGCTCGACTACTCGTGGAGGCTCAGACGTGGTGAACGCAAACCGAAGCCAGTCCAACAGTGTCGTGGTCAGCGGTGACCCGGATACAGCGGAGTACCGCGAGGCCGCCCTGCACGATGCAGTGAACGGTCTACGCGAGCGCCATCCGATCTCATCCGCCTCCGTGGCCTTCTATCCGTGGCAGCGAAATACGTTGTTGGCAGGCTTTGCGCTGGTCGTCGTCAGCCTCGTGTTCTTCCTCGTCCCGACTCTCATCGCGCTGACATTGATCTGCACCATTGGATACATCTGGGCGATGGTCGACCGTCTGATCTTGTTCACGAGGGGTCTCGATGCGTCCTCGATCATGACGATCAGTGACGAAGAGGCACTTGCTCTTTCATACGACGACCTTCCCACCTATACCATTCTGGTCCCCGCATACAACGAGCCTGAAGTCGTCGGCGACCTCATCGCAGCCATGCGAGCGATCGAGTATCCGGCAGACAAGATGCAAGTCCTTCTCCTACTGGAGGAAGACGACGCCGTCACTATCGAAGCTGCACTTGCCGCCGGTGTGGACGAGGTCGTCAGCATTCTGAAGGTGCCCGCGGCCGATCCACGAACCAAACCGAAAGCATGCAACTACGGTCTGCATTTCTCGACGGGCGAGATCGTCACGATCTACGACGCCGAGGATTCCCCCGACCCACTCCAATTACGTCGAGTAGTCGCAACTTTCGCGAAACTTCCCGAGAACACTGCTTGTGTTCAGGCCAAACTTGCATTCCACAACGGAACTCAGAACCTGTTGACCGCGTGGTTCACCGCCGATTACGCGCTGTGGTTCAGCTTCATCCTTCCTGGATTGATGCGGAGCAATTCACCGATTCCTCTCGGCGGCACCTCGAATCACCTACGCCGTAGCGTCCTCGACGAGATCGGGGCGTGGGATCCTTTCAATGTCACGGAGGATGCGGACCTCGGCGTGCGGATTGCAGAGAGCGGATATCGCACCGCGGTCTTGAATTCCACCACGCTCGAAGAAGCCAACAGTGACACGATCAACTGGATCAGACAGCGCTCGCGTTGGTACAAGGGCTATTTGCAGACGTGGCTCGTCCACATGCGCCAACCCGTCAAATTATGGCGAGGATTGGGTCCGATCGGCTTTCTCCGATTCACGATTCTCATGGCCGGCACACCATTGGTCGCCACTTTGAACATGGTGTTCTGGCTCATCAGTCTGGACTGGATTCTCGGACAACCTGAAGTGATCCACCAGGTCTTCCCCAACTATGTCTATTTCCCCGCGTTGATCTCTCTGGCATTCGGTAATGCCGCTGTTCTCTACATGAACCTCGTGGCGTGCCGAGAAACGCGAAACGCGATGCTCCTCCTCGCCTGTCTGACTGCTCCGTTGTATTGGGTGCTGATGAGCATCGCGGCGATCAAGGGGACCTACCAATTGATTCGCAACCCGTCCTACTGGGAAAAAACCTTCCACGGTCTGAACACGTGACAACGCAACCCTCACGTTCTACACAGGTGTGAGTTATGTCTACTGATCCGCCTCACCCACAATTTCACCCGATTTCGGGTTTCACCGGAAAACGCACAGCTAGATGGTTGCGGTAAACACACAATCCAGTCACAAAACTTAACTACCGGTACGCGAGAACTGCGGTGATTGGTTGCCGAATGATCACAGATCAGCCGTCGAGCGCCTTACGTGTCGAGACGGCGCTGGCTTACCGCGCAGCACTCAGGCACTATGACCGGTATGAGCGGTTTTTCGGAATGGGTGAAGCATCAACTGGAACTTCGCCAAGAAACTGACGTAGCCGATGCTGCGCGTGCGCTGGGAATACGCCCCTCCGAACTCGGTCGGTGGCTGTCCGCGAAACGCCCCCCCACGCAGGACACGATCAGAACTGCTTGCCGCGTCTTCGACGTCCACGTCCAGGAAATTCTTGTCGCGGCGGGCTACATGACACCTGACGAGTCGGGTCTGGACGACAAGCCGATTTCGCTGTCGTCGCTCAGCACGCAAGATCTCCTCGATGAGCTGGCGAGACGCTCCGCGTCGCATAGCCTTGCAAGTCAGTAGGTCAGCTGCGGATCCGGCTGATCCAATCGTTCCTTGAGCCAGACTCGCAACTCCGGTCCGTACTCGGTGCGACTGAGCGCATGGTCGAGAGATGCTCGCAGAAAGCCTCCCGGGTTACCAAGATCGTGGCGGGTTCCGTAATGGACGACGACGTGAACCGGATGCCCCTCCGCGATCAACAGCGCTATCGCATCCGTCAGTTGTAGTTCGCCACCCTGCCCGGGTGAGATTCGTCTGAGCGCGTCGAACACGGCGCGATCGAGAAGGTATCGTCCGGCCGCGGCGAGAGTGGACGGAGCATCCTCAGGAGCCGGCTTCTCAACCATGCCGATGACGGCAAGCACATCGGGATCGCTGCCCTCCACAGGTGTTTGGACGTCGAATACTCCGTAGGCCCCAACACGATCGGGCGCGACGTCGAACGCGCACAGCACAGAACCACCACGCTCGGCACGTACCTTCGCCATCGCGTCGAGAATGCCGCAGGGGTGGACCAGATCGTCGGGAAGCAGC
>NZ_LVCT01000701.1:0-9255 GCF_001647205.1 Rhodococcus sp. EPR-134 | reverse complement strand
CGAGATCAGGCCCGGAGCCCGACGCACACGTTCGAGTAGATGGTGCTTCCCGCTGGCGGCGAGCTTGCCCTCGAGCACCAG
Organism: Rhodococcus sp. EPR-134; assembly: GCF_001647205.1. NCBI lineage: Bacteria > Bacillati > Actinomycetota > Actinomycetes > Mycobacteriales > Nocardiaceae > Rhodococcus > Rhodococcus sp. EPR-134. The sequence continues at coordinate 9,174 of NZ_LVCT01000701.1, read as the reverse complement.
GTCCTCGACGAAATGCCCGACGACCGATGCCTTGCCCGGCGCAGTGACGATCACCAGACGTTCCGCGCCTGCTTGCGCCGCTTCGCTGGCGACCAGCTCGATCCCGGGTGTATCGACCACGGGGAGCAACTCTTTCGGAACCGTCTTGGTGGCCGGGAGGAAACGAGTCCCCATTCCGGCAGCCGGAACCACAGCAGTCTTGAAAGGCCGTTCAGCGCACCCAGTCATCGTTCACCTCTCCGCTCACGCGATGTTTCACACACTTACCGTTACGCGCATGCAGCGGTCGTCCCCTCATTTCGACGACCGAAGCTCACACCGCATGTACAGCCTGCGCACAAGGTCTACCGGGCGGCCGATGCCGCCGCAAGTTGACTCGAACTCGGAATTCGTTGCGCGCGAGAGCTACACACCACCCCTCGATGTCACTTCCACGAGGGGCGCGCCGCACTCCGCGCACTACCCGTTACCGCGGCGAACGGTTGTGATCGTATTTCGACGTTGACCACGGCGGGACGTAGCAACTGACCAAAGAGACAGGTACGACACAACTTCCGAACTCAGCGCCTCAACCGGACCGTCCCCAGCCGACCCGGACGTAGGTCCTGGAGGCGTCGCATCGATGGTCCCGTGCGACTTCACCAGCCTTCAAGTTCGGTTATCCACAGGTGAATGCCACTGAATACCATTGAATACGAACGAAATACGATCATCACGCCGCAACACCAGGTTCAGGTTGTTATCAAATCGTGACCATACTCCCACTGGGCGGAACTCCCAGTGGACTACTCGCAGTGTCCTAACTTGCCAGTGAAGCAATTACGTCGAAGAGTGGATCGTCAGGCCCGATATCCATCGTGCATTCGTTCGGCCGTGGATCCGGCACGAATGCCCACAGGAGAGCTCCGGCCGTACCGGCCACCTTCTGCCCCGTCAGCTTCGTCTCGATATTCGTGGCTCTGGTCGCCAGTGATTCACAACTGCCTGCCAATTCGCCTGTCTCGGCGACCAACAACGGCTTCCCGACGTTCGCGGCCTGTTCGATGCGACGCGCCAGTCCGTTCCACTGGTCGCCCGGAAGCGGAACCCCGTCTGCTCCGTAGTCGTGATACTGCAGAACGTCGACGAAGTCGGACTCGCTCACGTACTGGTAGTCGTCACCCGCAGTGCCGCACTGACCGCCCCCGACGTATCCGGCCGTGATCAGGGTGTTCGGATCGATCGCCCGAAGTTCGGCGCCTGCCGTGTCGAAGAACTCCCGCAACACCTGCGCGGAATCAGACGGGCACGTTCTTGTCCACCAATTGCAGGCGGCATCGGTACACAGGCTCGGTTCCGGCTCCCCCACCAATTCCCACGCCGCGACGGAAGGCTCGTTCTTCCAACGGTCGACGGCGGTGTGCATCCAGTCCTGGAAGCTCATGGTGGCTCGACCTGGGATCAGGTTCGCGACCTTCCACTCGTCGGTGTACCAGTCCCTGGATTTGAACAGCCCGTCATCACACCCGCTGTCCTGGGGTGAGAGCACCGGAATCGTGAACTGATTGTGTCGCGCCGCAGCGTCGAACACCGCGTCCATCGGGCCGAAATCCATCTCCCCGGACACCTTGTTCACCGCGAGCGCCTGGAACGCGTTGAAACGCGTGACGGAGTTCGGTGGCAGAGAACCGAAGTAGGCATCGAGATCGACCATGGCGCCACAGCCGAAGTTCACCGACCAATCAGTGGCCAGTTGATAAGCATTCAGCCCGGTAGGCCACCATGGCTGTCCGTCGAGCGTCAGTCCGCTCGACGACGCTCCCACCCGAACCGTCTTGGGCGAATCGGCAACCACCGGCGTCGTGAACATTCCTGTCACCACCGCGACGGTTGCAAAGCTGACTACAGCGGCAGCGATACGTCGACGCACTGTGCCAGGCACACGCGGACGCACTTCTTCAGAAGACATCTACAACCATCCACGTCATACGGACAATCCTCCCACACGAATTGCCTCATCGACCCGTTTGCCGTTCACCGGTGACGCGATACAAACGCCAGGCCGAAGGGTCCATGCCGCCGTCGTTGGGAACCTCGAGTACCAGCGCTCCCACACCGCCGGCCCCGGTGTCGTACATCGTCGGATAGCGCCGATTGACCGCGTCCGACACACCGCGACCGGTGTTCGGCACCGACAGGATGTATTCGACGTGATGTTCGGCGGGGTTGTTCAGTACGCGCACGAAGTCCGCATCGGAAGGCACGACGAATTGCCGAGGATTGTTCGACGACGCCACGACGGCATAGCTCTGCACGGTGTCGAGCAGAACCGACCCCTCCGGCAGAGCCAAGTCGTCCAGGTATCTGGCGATGCGACGCTCGGCCGCAAACGTGCGCAGATTCGTCTGCTCCTCCAGGTTCTGCCGGCCCGGAATGATCGCACTGGCAATGGAATGCTCGAGCACTGCGATCCGCGCATTACCCATCGCGACAAACGTGACCAGCGTCGACCCGACCAGCAAGCACAGAGAGATCACAAGGGGCAGAGAGGGCCCCGACTGCTCGGGGTACGTCGATACCGAGCGTGACGCAGCAGCCCCCGGTCGACGCGTGACGACCGGCGCACCGCGAGGTGCGATCAGGACGACCAACACGAAACACAGCGGAATGATCGAAATGTAGAAGCGCAGAAGGGGAAACGTCGATCCCATCACGTAGAGCAAGGTTTGGGCACCGAGGATGGCGCCGAACAACACAAGAGGCACGACCACTTCGGTGTCGCGCCGCCGAAGTGCGTAGATGATTGCAAGGACCGCGAGCACCGGGAGCGCCGGGCCGAGTACGGCCATTTCGGTAATCGAGAACGCAAGACGGGCGATCGGTGAGTCGGTTCCGGCACCAGCCTGCTCCAGGATGGAACTGTTCCCGTAGACCGACGAGAACTGTTGGAACGCTTGACCTGTGATGAGCCAACTGGCAAACGACCACAAGGCTAGGGCAAGGAATCCCGGCATCAGCACTACGGCACCGTCGAGGGCTGCTGCCCAGAGCCGCAAGCCAGGCCCCGCGCCCTCGCCGCGCTCCTCAGCAGTCGGACGGAAACGAAGCCAACTCACCACGGTCACCAGCATCACCGCGACGAACAGCGGGGCCAATGCGTCGTATCTGGTGAGGTACGCCAGAGCGAAAGCGAGGCCGGCACCGATGAGGTCGTGTACGTCGTCGCTTCGCATCCACCGAATCAATCGACGTGTCGCCCACAGAACGAAGAAGAGGAACGGAGCTTCGCTCATTCCGCTCGCCGCGTACATGACGATCATCGGGTTGACAGCGAACAGCACGGTCAGGACGACGGTGACCCATCGCGCACACCCACGGTCGCGGCTGATCCCACGTACCTGAATCACAGCACCAGCCATGAAGGCCGCGGACATCACGACCGCAGTGATGTTCCACCGCAGCAGATCCGGCCACCAATGACCCATCAGGCCCATCGGAATCTGGACTGCCGCCGTCAACGGGGTGAACACGAACCCGATCGCCGCGAAGTGCGGATCACGGCTGAGCAACATCGCCGACACCGCGGCGACGCGGCTGAGCGAATCGGTGAAGATGAACCCGATACCCGCGTTCATCCACACGCCCAACGCGGTGTAGATCGCGAAGAGCGCGACGAACATCCGCCATGGCTTGCGGCCCGGTAGATCGTGGACCGCGACGGACAGGGCCGGGCGATCGGTGACGGTCACTGTCCGCGACGCCGAGCCACGAGCACACCACCGACGGCAACAGCGATCAGAACCACGGTCCCGAATCCGATCCAGCCGATCGTGACCGCGCTCAGTCCGGTCTCCTCTTCGGCCGAGGTCGCGGTGCCCAACGGGGCGACGTTGACTCCGACATCGAAGGGCTCACTTCCCCGAGGCGCGACCAGGAGATCGCCGGTCAGTTCTGCGAACCGGTCCTTCCCACCTTCCAACCAGTTGAGCAGACCGTCGGCATCGGCCGCATCACCCTCAGAGGTCAGCGCCACCACTTCGTTGCGCGAACCCGAAACCACCTGCAAGGCACCGTATTGTCCACCGAATTCCAGACCCTGCAAGCGCAGGAGCCCTTGATCTGCTGTGTCCATGGGTAGAGCCACCGGAGTGGGAAGCTTCCCGTCCGCCGCGATCAACAACGCCGGCAGCGAACTGGTCGCCGCGTCGCCGAACGGGAGCACACGCGGTTGCAGCGGCAGATAGCTCAACCGCTGCATCGCGACAACGAGGCGCTGCGCGCGAACGAGATCTGCGAAATCACCGTGACTCAAACCGACATCGAGTGTGGGCAGCATCGACTGCGGTAATGCCTGGAATCCTCCAGGCGTCGGCGGGAATCCGGTAGTGGACGTGATGGTGCTTGCCGGATCGACAGTGAGCGAAGACGGGCTACTGGTGCCGCATTGGAAGTCGCCGGTCACATCCATCGAGACTTCGAAGGTCAGGTCGCGACGCAGGAGTTCGTTCGGAACATCGACGCCGATGTCGAAGCGCCCTGTCTCGTTCACCGTCTGCGAAGCAAGCCGTGAGTCCCCCAGCGAAATCGACAGTTCTCCGTTGCGTGAATTCGGCAGCGGTACATAGGAACCGATCATTCGGATCGACACGTCCTTCATCGGACGCCCCAGTTGCGACTGGCTGAACGGGACGTCGACCTCGATGTGATTGAGACCGGAAGCCGTCAACGTTCCGAGCTTCAGCTCACCGACGGTGATGGCGTCCTGGGAAATCTGGGCAACTGTGTTGTCCGGTGACGCGAGCGCCCTGCTCGCCGCCCAGTAGCCGTCGAAGTTCGCCGCCAACAGACTGACCTGAGGAACGAGGGTCTTGTCGTCCCCTGAAATTCGCAGCACTGGTGCACCATTCGGAGCAGCCGCGAGATCGATGCCGGCGTCCCCACTGTTGCCGAGTACTACAGCTCTCTCGAACAGTCCCGGCTCAGCGGACGGCAGACTCTGGCCGTTCGGCAGTTGTTCCACCACCACGGCGTCAGGCTGACTTCCGTACTTGTTGACAATCGCTGCACTCAGCTGCAGAGCCGCACTCTGCTGTGACCGTGACGAACCATCCGTGACGTAGATGGTTGCCTTCCTCAAAATCGGCGGAAAGAAGGTTGCAACAGTCGTGGGCTGCTGCTCGGCACCGTCGTAGGCGACAAAGGCATCCCGGAGCGCAAGGGGCTGGTATCTCGTTCGGTCGTAGCAGCGGTCGTCGACGGGAACGAGGTGAGCGATCATCGACACGGTCACGCTCCGGTCGACCACTTCGAGACCTTGCAACGGAACCGAAATCGGTAGGCCGGTTCCGGCCTGCCCGGCGTCGAAGTCGACGCGGCTCACCAATCTGCCGTCCGCAGTCACTTCGAGCCAACCCCTACTGAAGTCGGTCGGGGCAGTCAGGATTCCGGTCACGGCTGTTGCGGTGAGTCCGTCCGGCACCGGCACGGTCACCAAGACGGGTGCGTCATCGGAGGAGAACACGATGTCTGTTCCTCGTCCGAGTTCGGTGAAGGAGATCGGAGTTGTGGCTGCGGCGGCCACCGAAGTATCTGCGTCGTCCTCGAAATCCTGGGCGGAGGCGACACTGCCGAGCGGAAGCAACAAAGTGACCGCGACAGCCACCGGCATTGCCAGCGCGCGCGTCAGCCAGGTTCGAGAGTGGCCCATCAGCGTGTCTCCTCGACATTTCTTGTTTCCGCGCAATCACCAAACACAAATCACGAGTAGCAATCTCGCCAGTTCGCGACGGTCGCAGGTCCGATCGCACCGTTACGGACAAACAAACCATAACGACCAATTTATGCGTTTGGCTAATTATCCCGGCGGGCGAGACTTTTGTTACGGCATGTCACATGATTAGCAATCACCACCACTGGGAAGTCGAAAGACGCCACTGAAAAGCCCGTCAATACGCCTGAACGTCCGTCCAGTCCGGGCGCTTCACGGGCGGAGAATTCTCAGATAAAGGAAGCTGTGACGATCAATTCGATCATCCCCGCCGGCAAGAGTGCGATCGGGAAGCTGGTCGGTGCGCCGTTCCACTTCGCATCATCGCTGCGCATGGCCAGGGTTTTTCACCCTCACGGGATCGAGCTGAAGGGAACATTGAAGCCGGCCACCCCATGGTGGCCGGTATCGGAGTCGTCGACGATTACCGTCACCGCTCGAATGTCGAAAGCCCTCGGAACACCCGGAGACCTACCCGACGTACTCGGCCTGGCGCTTCGGTTGCACGATGTCGGCGCAGATGAAAACCCGTGGGACATTCTTCTCGCAACATCAGGACTTTCTACCTTCTCGAAAATGTTTCCAGCTCCGGCTTTCTCGTGGAACGGCGCGAGATACAGCACACTGGTTCCTTACTCACGCGCGGGCGGTGCCGCGGCGTGGCTGATCGTGACACCGCGCGGTGTCCATCCGGCCGGCACTTCTTTGTCTGCATTGAAAGCTGCGGTCGATCATTCCCCGCTGCACTTCTCCGTGTACCTCGCGAGAATTCAACTTCAGTTGATACCGATCGGGCATCTCTGTCTCGACGAAGTCGAGGACCACCCGGATTGCCTCCAGCCGTCCTTCGATCCGATTCTGAACACACCGGCCCACATGCGCATGCTTCCGGAGTGGCTCGCAGAAACGCGCAAGTTCGCGTATCGCGGTAGCCGCAACGGCCGGGGAGGCACACAAAAGCGCGGTTGACCGGACGTGCCGATCAACCGCGCTGAAGCTCACTCAGCTTGTGAACTTGTCCTTGATATCCGAGACCTTGTCACTGACAGTGTCTCCGGCCTTCTTGACCTTCGCCTCGCCCTGATCGGCAACACCCTCGGCAGCCAGATCATCGTTGCCCGTGGCGTTTCCGAACTTTTCCTTCGCCTCGCCGATGAGATCCTCAGCGCGGTGCTTTGCCTTGTCGATGAAGTCAGACATGTATTTCTCCTTCTTGGGTTCGGTCGTGCGTTCGGCCGTGGAATTCGGTCGTGGATTCAGTCGAACTCGAACTGCGTGGACAAATGTGTCAGCGTTTTCCGGTGACTGCCTTGACCAGGAACAGCAAGATGACAGCGCCGAGGAGGCAAGTGAGGAAGCTGAAGATCCAACCCGCGCCCTCGACATCGACGCCGAAGACTCGAAGCAGGAAACCACCGATCAGGCCGCCGATCACACCGACAACGATGTTGAGGAAGATCCCCTGCTGCGCATCGGTTTTCATGATCTTGCTGCCGATCCAACCCGCTAGTCCACCGATGATGATCCAGGCGATGATTCCGAGTGAGAGCATTGTGACTCCTTGAGGTAAGGGACGGCGCAATGAGAGACTGCCGGTGAAGGGAGAGTTCCGAGCGATCGGCCCGCGCAACTAGACCGTGATCGCGGGTTGTGTTTGCACACAACCGGACTCTCCGCCGCACGACGCGGGGGATCGTGCACTCAGTAGCAGCCACATTGTCTGCTTACCTTTCTATCAGGTGTTCACGACAGAACCAAAATGACTGGCGATTCACCACATACGAGAAACGACACTCACCGACGCGCACATGATCAGCGTCACTACGATCGCGATCGCCATCGAAGTGACGGTCGCAAGGAGCACCGTGACGCACAGTGCCACAGCAACATCCATGACTCTGTGCACGATCGGGAGGTCTACCAATACCCGGCCGTCGGGAGGCTCAAACCTCGATTGATCAGAGAGTTCTCGGCTCATCGCGTTTCGCGCTTTCCACGGCGATGTGAGTTCTGGTCGCGACGGATGGATCACCGACCACCGCAGCGACTTGATCCCCCGTGTCAGTGACGCGAGAAATCAACTCGGACAACGTTTCCGATCCGGATACGACGCTACGTCTCAATGTCACTCGCAAATCGATCGTGCGAACTCCACGATCGAGCAACGCTTTTCCTCGGACACGCGACACTTCGTCGAAGTCCTCCAGTGATGCGCTCGCCCCTTCCGCCACCGCACCCAGATCCGCGGTGATGGAATTGTGCGAGTTCGACCCAGGGACCGTGATCTCCTTCACCCGACGCAGCGGCACATGCGCGATCAACCACCGCAACGCGAGGAGGACTAGCAATACTCCCCCAGCTCCGACAGCCCATGGCCACCACGAGTGATCGACAAGATCTTCAGCCCACGGGATCTCGATACGCGCCGGGAAATCCTTGATCACGTCGCGATTCCACAGGATCGCTGCAACTCCCACCGCTATCGCGAGCATCCCCACGACGCATGTCGCCACGCGATCCATCGCCGTCGCCGTCCGAGTCATGACAGCGATCCCGTCTGGATACGAACCTTGATTCGCGGCGATGGTGACAGCGACCCGGCCAAGTCCCCCAGCACCGCACGGATTTCCGATTCAGCGGTGGCGGCTCCATCGGGCGTGACCGAGGCCTTCACTTCCAGCTTGCGCCGGGTCGCGTGTGACGAAGCGGATCGAACCTGGGCCAGTGACTCGACGCGAACAGACGCTATCGCCGCTACATCGGCGGGATCGATCCACGTATTCGCGACTCCGACCAAGGCATTGGCAGTCTTTCGTCGCGGTTTGAGTCCGAGGATGACGAACCACAGGCCGAGAACGACGGCTGCGATCCCCGCCGGGAACATCCAACCCTGGTACGCGAGCCCGTCCACATATGCGGCAGCACTTGGTATCCACTGCGACCCGGTGATCACGCCGGTATCCACCAGCGCGTCGCGGACGCCGACCACGCCGAGCGCAAGTAGCGCCGCGGCGATGAGGAATCCCGTGACGGCCGATCCGGGCGCCGCAAGGGGAACAGGAGCAGCAGCCCTCGAGGCAGTGGGTGGTGCGACCTTGTCGGCGGTCATCGCACTTTCCTTCCCGCGTCACGCGTGGTCGATGCCAAGAGAACGCTCACGATCGCCACGTCCACGCCGTCTACGTCCAGGCCCGATACAGACTGCAACTGGGTTGTCACGTTCTCTCGCACCGCGGTACCGATGACCGACAAGGATCCGGGCCACTCGATCGCGATGTCCACCTTGGCCCGTACCCGCTTGCCGGATACCAGCACTCGCGCCCTCGGCAGTTCACGCCCGGTCAGTTTGTCCATGCCGCCGGCGTGATGACGCACCCCCGGGGTCCCGCGCGTCGCCTCGAGAACCAACTTCTGCGCGACTCTGTCTC